>JBOHIT010000209.1:0-9707 GCA_050726155.1 Bradyrhizobium sp. | reverse complement strand
AGGTCAGGCTGTCCGAGCTCGATCCGCCGCGCGCTGTCACGTTGGGCGGCTCGGCCGAAGGCGCGCTTGGATTCGGCAGCGGCGAGGGGCGCATCACCCTGACGCCGGCGCCGGAGGGCGGCACCGCGATCCGCTACGTCTATGAGGCGGCGATCGGCGGCAAGGTGGCGAGCATCGGTGGCCGCCTGCTCGATGGCGCCGCGCGCGTGATCATTGGTCAGTTCTTTGCCTCGCTGGCGCGCACGGCGGGCGGTGCCGCGCCCGATGCGGCCCGTGTCTCCCTGTTCGGGAAGATGCGACGTCTGTTCGGGGGGCAGTCATGAAGGCCGCCGCCTTCGACTACGTGCGCGCCGAACACCTCGACGAGGCGCTCGGCGTGCTTGGCCAGGAAGGCAGCGATGCCCGCATCATCGCCGGCGGACAATCGCTGATGGCGATGCTCAACATGCGGCTGGCAAAGCCCAAAACCCTGATCGACATCATGCGGCTTTCCGACCTCGATCGCATCGAGCGCAACGGCGCAACGATCACCATAGGGGCGGGCGTCCGCCAGGCCGCCCTGCTCGAATGGCCGGAACTCCGCGACAGCCTGCAACTGGTGGCGCTGGCGTTGCCATGGACCGGCCACGTCCAGACCCGGAGCCGGGGCACCGTCTGCGGATCGATCGCGCATGCCGACCCCAGCGCCGAATTGCCGCTGGTGCTGCGCGCGCTCGGAGGCGAGGTGCATCTGCGCAGCGCCAAACGGCGCCGGCGGGTGGCGGCGCAGGACTTCTTTGCCGGGATGATGGCGACGACGCGGGCCGACGAAGAGCTGATCGAAGCCGTGTCGTTGCCGGCTCTGGGCAAGCGCTGCGCATTCCGTGAAGTCGCTCGGCGCCACGGTGACTTTGCCATCGTCGCCTGTGCCGCGGTGGAGACGGCGGACGGCGTGCGGCTCGCCATCGGCGGCGTTGCCGACGTGCCGGCGACGCGGGAGTTTCCGCGCCTTGAAGGCAGCGCGCTCGATGACGCCCTCAACGCTTTTGCTTACGAGCTTGACGCCCGCGACGACGTCCACGCCACCGCGCGCTACCGGCGCGACCTCGTGCGCATGATCGGCCGCGACCTGGTGCGGGAGGTGCTGCAATGAGCCGTCTGCATGCCGGCCGCCGGCACATGGTGCGGTTCACGCTCAACGGCAAGCCGTGCGCCGGCGAGGCCGAGCCGCGCTTGCTGCTGACCGATTTCCTGCGCCACCAGATCGGCGCCACCGGCACCCATGTCGGCTGCGAGCACGGCGTGTGCGGTGCCTGTACCATCATGATCGACGGCAAGCCGGCGCGCGCCTGCCTGACGCTGGCCGCGCAGATCGACGGCTGCGAGCTCCGCACCGTGGAGGGGCTCGCGCCTTCGGCAGACCGGCTCGGCATTCTGCAGGCGGCGCTGAAGCGCAATCATGCGCTGCAATGCGGCTTCTGCACTGCCGGCATCCTGATGTCGCTCGACAGCTGCCTGCGCCGGCACAAGCAGCCGGATGAGGAAGACATCCGCGACCTGCTCAGCGGGCATTTGTGCCGCTGCACGGGCTATGCGCCGATCGTGCGCGCCGCGATGGAAGCCGCGGAGGAATTGGCCGACCAAAACCAAGGGAAAACCAATGCTTGACCTCGGAACAAGCTTTGTCGCCAGCGTGGCGCGGGATCCCGATGCGGTGGCGATCGTCGATGACGGCATTCGCCTGACCTACGCGCAATGGTATGCGCGGATTTCGTCGCTGGTTGCGGGTTTCGATCGCATCGGATTGAGGCCCGGCGATCATCTGGTCACCGTGCTGCAGAATAACGAGGCCGCCGCCACGCTCCACTGGGCCTGCCAGCTCGCCGGCATCGTGATCACGCCGGTCAACTGGCGCGCGAAGGCGGATGAGCTGGATTTCTGCATCGAAAATTCCGAGGCCCGCGCCCTGGTCTACCAGGATGTTTCGGCGGCGGCCGTCGACCGATCGAAGCGCGCCGCGGCCTTGCCGCGGATCTATGCCGGCGGCGGCGAGCCCGCCGGCGCGACCGGTTTCGATCGCCTGATCGGCGAACCCGCGGCCGAGGTGACGCCCCGCGTCAGCGCCGAAGCTTGGTCGATCATGCTCTATACGTCCGGAACCACGTCGAGGCCGAAGGGCGTGCCGCGGCGTCACAGCGCCGAGCGCGCCGCCGGCATCGCGCATGTGGCGCAAAACCTCTACCGGCGCGGAGAGCGCACGCTCGGCGTGATGCCGCTTTACCACACCATGGGGGTGCGCTCGCTGATCGCGATGTCGCTGATCGGGGGCACCTTCGTCTGCCTGCCGCGCTACGACACCGGCCGGGCGCTGGCGCTGATCGAGGCGGAAAAGATCACCAATCTCTATCTGGTGCCGACACTCTATCACGATCTGGTCCATGCCCCGGAGTTTGCGGCCACCGACGTCTCCAGCGTTCGAAAGCTCGGCTTCGCCGGCGCTTCGATGACCGACGGGCTATTGAACACTCTGAACGATGCATTCCAACCCGAGCTGTTCGTCAACCACTACGGCAGTTCGGAAATCTACACATTCACCGTCGATCAGAACGCGCCGGCCAAGCCCGGCTCGGCCGGCAAGGCCGGAATCAACCAGCAAATAAGGGTCGTCAGGCTGAACGCCAAATCGGCGGCAGAGGTTGCGGCTCCCAATGAGGAGGGCGAGATCGTCGCGCTGCTGGCCGGCGATGAGTCCTTCGAGGGATACTGGCGCCGACCCGACGCCGACGCCAAGTCCTTGCGGGACGGCTGGTACTTCACCGGCGATACTGGTTTCGTTGACCGCGAGGGCGATCTGTTCGTCACCGGCCGCGTCGACGACATGATCATTACCGGAGGCGAGAATGTCTCGCCGGTCGAGATCGAAAGCTGCCTTTCGCTGCATCCGGCCGTGTTCGAAGTCGCCGTCGTCGGCCTTGCCGACGAGAAGTGGGGCAAGGTCGTCACCGCATTTGTGAAGCGCAAGGGGCCCGTCACCGAGCAGGATCTCGAACAGTTCTGCAGGACCTCCGGGCTGGCGAACTTCAAGCGCCCCCGGCGCTTCGTCTTCGTCGATGCCCTGCCGAAATCTCCGGTCGGAAAGCTGCTGCGCCGCCTGCTCGTCGCCGGCGACTACCAGCGCGAACACGCGCCGCCCTCAAGCGCGGTCTAACACCAGCAAGAAAGCAAGAAAGGAAGTAACATGTCCGTTGCATACACGTTTGAAGATCACCGGCTTGCCAAGCCAGACGGTTTCCAGGTCGAAATCGACGAGACGCATGAGCGCGCCGATATCATTCTCAACCGGCCGCCCTACAACGTCGTTTCGATGCCGCAGCGCGATCAGTTGCGGCTTGTATTCGAGACCCTCGACGAGGATGCACGCGTACGTATCATCGTGGTCCGCTCCGTCGGCGAGCATTTTTCCAGCGGCGGCAACATCGGCGGATTCATGGAGGCCTCGCCGGAGACCGTCTCCAAGCTCGCCTGGAACATCGCCTCGCCGACACGCTGCGCCAAGCCGGTGATCGTCGCTAACCGCGGCTATTGCTTCGGCGTGGGGTTCGAACTGTCGCTGGCCTGCGATTTCCGGATTGCTTCGGAAACCACGCTTTACGCGCTGCCGGAGCAGAAGCTCGGCCAGATTCCCGGATCGGGCGGCTCCGCGCGCCTGCAGAAGATGATCGGCATTACCCGCACCAAGGATATCGTGATGCGCTCCAAGCGCATCACCGCCAAACAGGCGTTCGACTGGGGTATCGCGACCGAATGCGTGCCCGATGCCGAGCTCGAGAAAGCGACCGACAAGCTGGTCGACGAGCTCCGTACCTTCGCCCCGCTGGCGCAGCGGACCGCGAAGAAACTCCTGAACGATACCGAGGACTCGACCCTGACGGTTGCGATCGAGCTGGAAGGCCATTGCTACAGCCGGCTGCGTCAGTCGGAAGATTTCAAGGAAGGTGTCGAAGCCTTCAACGCCAAACGCCCGCCGAAATTCGTCGGGCGCTGAACAACGAATCATTTTGGGGCAAACAGGGAGGAATGAAATGACAATCGCGAATCTGGAGGCGGCCGTGACGGCCGCGCCCGCTGACAGCCGGCAAATGAGGAATGCGATCATCGCGTCGGTCTTGGGATGGTCGCTCGATCTGTTCGACCTATTCATTCTGTTGTATGTGGCGCCGGTCGTCGGCGCGCTATTCTTTCCCTCGACGGTGCCGACGCTGTCACTGGCCGCGGTCTACGCGTCGTTCGCGGTAACGCTGCTGATGCGCCCGGTGGGCTCGGCGATCTTCGGTCACTATGCCGATGTCCATGGCCGCAAGAACGCGATGTTCGTCGCCATCGTCGGCGTCGGCATCAGCACCGCGGCATTCGGCTTGCTGCCGACGATCGCCCAGGTCGGATTCATCGCGCCCGTCCTGTTCCTCGTCCTGCGTCTGGTTCAGGGCGTCTTCGTCGGCGGCGTGGTCGCCTCGACCCACACCATCGGCACCGAATGGGCCTCGCCGAACTGGCGTGGCGCGATGTCCGGTCTGGTCGGCGGCGGCGGCGCCGGCATCGGCGCCCTGATGGCGTCTTTCGTGTTCCTGGTCATGTCGTCGATATTTCCCGGCGACGCGTTCGCGGTGTGGGGATGGCGCTGCATGTTCTTCGCCGGGCTTCTGAGTTCGCTGCTCGGCTGGTTCATCTTCAACAACCTCGAGGAATCGCCGTTCTTCAAGGAGCAGCAAAAACGCAAGGCCACCGGTGCGATCACGGTGACGAGCGCCCCGGTTCGGATGCTGTTTTCGAGCAGTTACCGCAACATCCTGCTGCTCAACCTGCTCGTCACCTTCGGCGGCGGTGCTGGGTACTATCTGACCTCGGGTTATCTGCCGTCGTTCCTCAAGGTGGTGAACGGCGTGCCCAACAGCATTTCGTCGCTGATCCTGATGGGCGCGAGCGTGGTGGCGCTGGTTTCGGCGATAATCTTCGGCGCGGTCAGCGACTTCATCGGCCGCAAGAAGACGTTTCTGCTGGTCGGGATCTGCATGGCAGTTCTGCTGCCGGTCTGCTACCTCGGCATGGCGAAGGCCACCGACACGACCGTCATTACGCTGTATGCGCTGGCGATCGCCTTCCTCGGCAATGCCGGCTATGCGCCGATCCTGATCTTCCTCAATGAACGATTTCCGACCGAGATCCGCGCCAGCGGCACCGGTCTGTCCTGGAATAGGCTTTGCCCTGGGCGGCATGATGCCGACCTTCGTTTCGCTGGCGAGCGCAGGTCCGGCGCAGATCCCGATGTCGCTGTCGGTATTCATCGGTGTCATCTTTGCGATCTACCTCATAGGCGCGTTGCTGATCCCCGAGACCAAGGGAGATTTCCGCTGACCTTGCAGATGGCGGCCGAGCGATCCGGCCGCCATCACCGGGAGCGACCGAGGCCATGAACGATCCGCAGTTTGACGATGTCATTGTCGGCGGCGGCTCCGCCGGTTGCGTGCTTGCCAACCGGCTTTCCGCCGACGCCAGCCGCCGCGTGCTACTGGTCGAGGCTGGCAGAGACCTGCCGCCTGGCACGGAGCCCGCCGAAATCCTCGACAGCTATCCGATGCCATTGTTTTTCGGCGATCGCTATATCTGGCCCGGCCTCACTGCATCGGCTGGGCGTGGCAAGGATGGGCTGGCGGTTTCGCGCACCTACGAGCAGGGCCGCGTGATCGGGGGCGGCTCCAGCATCAACGTCCAGTCGGCCAACCGCGGCCTGCCGCGCGACTATGACGAGTGGCGCGACCTCGGCGCTGGCGGCTGGGGCTGGGAGGACGTGCTGCCCTATTTTCGCAAGCTCGAAACCGATCTCGATTTCGCGGGCGACTTGCACGGCAATGACGGGCCGGTGCCGATCCGCCGCATCGCGCGGGAGAACTGGCCGCCGTTCGGCGCGGCGGTCGGCACGGCCTTCGCCGCCAGCGGCGTTCCGTTCCGGCGCGACCAGAACGGCGAATTCGAGGATGGAATTTTCCCGCCGGCCTTCTCGAACCGGAACGATCGCCGGGTTTCGGCGGCGTCCGCCTATCTCGATGCTGCGACGCGCCGGCGGGCCAATCTGACGATCTGGGCCGAGACCCATGTCGAGGGGCTGGTGATGAGTGGCCGCCGCGCCGCCGGCGTTCGCGTCGTGCGCGACGGCCGGAATGTGCAGGTTCGCGCCGATCGTGTGATCGTGACGGCCGGCGCGGTACATTCTCCCGCTATTCTGCTGCGGGCCGGAATCGGGCTGGCGGCGTCGCTTCGCGATCTCGGCATTGAAATTGTAATCGATCGACCTGGGGTCGGCCGCAATTTGCGCGACCATCCCGCATTGACGTTCTGTCAATTCCTGCCGCGGCGCTTGCGATTGCCGTTGTCGCAGCGGCGGGCGAGCTTCGTCGCGCTGCGCTATTCATCAGGCCTTGAGGGTTGCGATCGCTCGGACATGTATGTCACCGCGTCGGCCCGCGCTGGCTGGCACCAGCTCGGGGCCCGGCTCGGTCTTTATTTTCTCTGGTGCAACCGTCCCTATTCGGTCGGGCAGGTCTCGCTGGCTTCGCCTGATCCGAGCCGGCGTCCCTTGGTCGACCTCAACCTCCTGGATGATCCGCGCGACCTCGAACGGATGATGGCGGCGGTGCGAACGCTGTTCGGGCTGGTCATCCATCCGGCGCTCAACACCGCCGCCGAAGACTTCTTTCCGGCGTCGTTTTCGCCGCGGATCAAGCGGCTGAGCCAGTTCGGCCGCGCCAATGGGCTTGCGGCTGCGGCGCTCGGCGCGCTGCTCGACCTTCCCGCCGCCATTCGCCACCATTCGATCAAGCGCTTTCTGCTCGACGGCGCCGCATTCCGCGATGTGATGGAGGACGACGGCGCGCTTGCGGATTTCGTTCGCCGCAGCGTGTTCGGTGTATGGCATCCGAGCGGCAGCTGTCGCATGGGCGATCGTTCTGATCCTGGTGCGGTGGTCGATCCCACCGGCCAAGTGATCGGAAGCGAAAATCTCTATGTCGCCGACGCCTCGGTGATGCCGCGTCTGCCGACCGCAAATACCAACATTCCAACTATTATGGTTGCAGAAAAGCTTAGCAATGGTCTGCGCAGGCTCGGGTAAATACCTGAAGCAGCCTGGCTGGTACGACTCAGCCGACGGCCGTTCTTGGCGCAAAGCTGCCGTTCGAAGAACGGCAATGCATGAGCCGGCCGCATTTCGCGAGTTCTCCCGCTCTACGCAATATCGATCCGGCTGATGGCTTTCTCCGAATCTTTGATCGCCGACAAATACGTGTCGAAGTTCCCCTTCAGCCGTGACGTCGGCCCAGCGACGCCGATCGCGTAAGGCTCTCCGCCAATCCGGCACGCGATCGAGATGCCCATCACCTCGGCGACGGTTTCTCCGCGCGTCAGGAAATAGCCTGCTTCGCGGCCCGCCAGAATGTCCTGCTTGAAAGCCTTGGCGTCGGTGATGGTGGCGTCGGTGAACTGGGTGAACTCCAGTTTGCCGATCGCCTTGTCGAGCGCGTCATCGCTGAGCAGGCTGAGCGTCGACTTGCCGAGCGCGCTAGTGTGGGTCGGAAACGTATCGCCGGGCGAGGCCGTGTATCGCACCGTGTGACTGCCCGGCACGACGTCGAGATAGATCACGATGTCGCCCTGCATCTTGCCGATGATCACGGTCTCACCGGTCGTCTTCGCCAGCAGAGTGACGATCGGGGTCAGGCGTTCCAGCGCGGTATCGTAACGGCCGATCGATTGCGCGATCCCAAGCAGGCGCTTGGTTGGATAGATCCGCTTGCGCTCTTCCAGCACATAGACGTAGCCGCGGATTTGCAGCGTGCGCACGATGCTGTGGCAGCTCGATATAGGCACCGAAATCCGCTGCGATATTTCCGTCAGCGATAGGGGACCGCCGGCTTCCGCGAAGGCCTCGAATAGATCGAGAGTTCGCGACGCGGCCTTGACCTGGTCCTGACTGCTGCTCATCCGCACTGCCTCGTTCAATTCCGCCTCCTCGTAGAGCGCTGCCCCGTCATCGGCAAGGCTGCAGGAATGCCTGCACATTAAGCGGCCCAAAGAATCAGCATTTCGGCTAATAGAAATGCTTTTCGATATATCGAATATACTCTATGTGTGAGAGATTGGAAGGTCCGGCGCGAATTCCCGTAGCCGGTGGACTTTCCGGAATTCAAGCTGGAGGGACACGGAAATGAGCGATGCCACCATGGCTCTTGCCCCCGCGAGCAGCCAACTCACGTCTGAAGAGCGCAAAGTCTTGATCGCCGCATCGCTCGGCACGGTGTTTGAATGGTACGATTTCGTACTGTTCGGCTCATTGGCCGGCCTGATCGGCCAACAATTTTTCTCCAAGGCCGATCCCTCGATCGCCTTCATTTTCGCGCTGCTGGCCTTCTCCGCCGGCTTCATCGTCCGTCCGCTTGGCGCGTTGGTGTTCGGACGCCTCGGCGATCTCGTCGGGCGCAAGTACACATTTCTGGTCACAATCCTGATCATGGGCACCGCCACCTTCGGCGTTGGCCTGCTACCCGGTTACGACGCGATCGGTCTTGCGGCTCCAGCGATCCTGGTCAGCCTGCGCATGCTGCAAGGCCTTGCTGTGGGCGGGGAATATGGCGGTGCTGTCGTCTATGTCGCCGAGCACGCCACCAAGAACCGGCGCGGCGCCTTCACGTCCTGGATTCAGGTGACGGGCACGGCCGGCTTTATCCTCAGCCTAGTCGTTGTCCTGATCACACGCCTCAGCCTCGGCGAGCCCGCGTTTGCAGCCTGGGGCTGGCGGCTACCGTTCCTGCTGTCGATCTTCCTGCTGGCGATTTCGGTCTGGATCCGGATGTCGCTGGAAGAATCGCCGGTCTTCAAGCAAATGAAATCCCATGGCACGCTGTCGAAGGCGCCACTGACGGAAGCTTTCGGTCGCTGGCAGAATGTCAAATACGTGCTGGCATCGTTGTTCGGCCTGATCGCAGGTTTCGGCGTGGTCTGGTACACGACGCAGTTTTACACGCTGCTGTTCCTGACGCAGACGCTAAAAGTCGATCCGGTCACCGCAAACATCGTCGTCGTTATCGCGTTGTTGCTGGCGGCACCCTTTTTCGTGGTGTTCGGTTCGCTGTCGGATCGGATCGGCCGCAAGAAGATCGTGCTCAGCGGCATCCTGCTGGCGGCACTGGCCTTCTATCCGGCGTTCCGCGGCTTGACGCATTTCGGTAACCCGGCGCTCGAACGTGCGATTGCATCCGCGCCCGTCGTGCTGGTCGCCGATCCCGCGACCTGCAGCTTCCAGTTCAACCTGACCGGCACCAGCAAGTTCACCACGCCCTGCGACGTCGCCAAGTCGAAGCTCGCGGCACTGTCCGTCAGCTACAACATCCAGGCCGCCCCGGCCGGGGCGGCTGCCACCATCATGGTGGCCGGCAAGCCCGTCGCGCTTGCCGACCTTTCTGCTGCGGTGCAGGCCGCGGGTTATCCGGCGAAAGCCGATCCGGCGCAGGTCAACGCATTGATGCTGACCCTGATCGTCTTCGCCCTGGTGTTCTTCCTGACCATGGCTTACGGCCCGGTGGCGGCGATGCTGGTCGAAATGTTTCCGACTCGGATCCGCTACACTTCGATGTCGCTGCCCTATCACATCGCCCCCGGCTGGTTCGGCGGGCTAACCC
>JBOHIT010000208.1:0-9868 GCA_050726155.1 Bradyrhizobium sp. | reverse complement strand
TCTTGTCGACATAACCACCGACGCCGCAGAAATCGGTCTGCATGTCGATGATGATGAGCGCGGTGTTCTGGGGACGCAGGTCGCCATTATAGGGCCACGCATAGGGCTCGGATTTCAGGTAGCGCTCGGCCATGTCAGGTCTCATGGGTTCATCGGGTGATCGATAGTTCGGCCGGCGCACCTGTCAGCGTGCGCTTCGGCGAGCAGGTGATGATCATGATCGCCAGCGTCAGGATGTAGGGCGCCGCGTTGAACAGATGATAGCCGGAGGTGACGCCGACCGATTGCAGCGCCGGCCCCAGCGCTGCGGCGCCGCCGAACGCCAGCGACGCCCACATGCAGAGCATTGGGTCCCAGCGCGCGAAGATCACCAGCGCCACGGCGGTAATCCCCTGGCCGGAGGAAAGGCCCTCGTTCCAGCTGCCGGGATAGAACAGCGACAGGAACGAGCCGCCGATCCCGGACAAAAAGCCGCCGACCATGGTGGCGCGCAGCCGGATCGCCAGCACGGAATAGCCCATCGCGCGCGCCGCGTCGGAGCTTTCACCGGCGGTGCGAATAAGAAGGCCCCAGCGCGTGGTGCGGAACGCCCAGTAGAGGATCGGCGCCAGCGCGATGCCGATCAGGAACAGCACGTTAATTCGTAACGCGGCGCGGACCTGCGGCACGTCGCTCCACCAGCCGAAATCGATCGCGGGCAGTCGCGGCGCGGTCGGTTCGATCAAGGGCTTGCCGAGATAGAAGGCAAGCCCGGTCCCGAACAGCATCAGCGCAATGCCGACCGCGATGTCGTTGACCCGCGGCAGTGAACAGATGCCGGCATGTAGCGCGCCGAGCAAGGCGCCGGTGATTCCGGCGGCGAGCACGCCGAGCCATGGCGAACCCGAGAGGTAGGAGATGCCGTAGGCGCTCATCGCGCCCATCACCAGCGTGCCTTCGAGGCCGAGATTGATGCGGCCGGAACGTTCGGTGATGCATTCGCCGAGGCTGACGAATAGAAACGGCGTCGAGACGCGAATGGCGCCGCCGAAGACGGCGAGCGGAACGGTCCAGAGTCCGATTGTGCCATCCGCCATCAGGATTTTCCTTTCAGAAAGCCGATCCGGCCGTACAGCGCGTCGCTCGCCAGCACGAACACGAAGATGATGCCCTGCAGCACCAGCACCGAGGCATCGGGCAGTCCGAGCCGGCGCTGTAACAATCCGCCGCTGGCGCTGATGCCGCCGAGCAGGATCGCGACGGGAATGATGGCGAGCGGATTATGCCGCGCCAGGAAGGCGACGAGGATGCCGGTGAAGCCGTAGCCCGCGGCGAGATTGGCGTTGGTGCGGCCCTGCACGGCCGCGACTTCGACCATCCCGGCGAGGCCCGCAGCGCCACCTGCGAGGAAGCAGATGGTCAGGATCAATTTGTTGACGCCGAGGCCGACGATCTTCGCTGCACGGATATTGCCGCCCGCCACGCGCGCCGAGAAGCCGAATACGGTGTGATAGATCAGGATGTAGGACGCAAAGGCTGCGACCAGGCCGAACACCAGCCCCCAATGCACGTCGGTACCGGGAATGCTGCCGATCATGTTGGCGGCGCCGATTTCGCGGGTCGACGGCTTGTTGAGGCTGGAGGGATCGCGCATCAAGCCCTCGACCAGATGGTTGAGGACCGCAAGCCCGATATAGACCAGCAGCAGGCTCGAGATCGTCTCGTTGACGCCGCGATATTGCCGAAGCGCGCCTGACAGCGTGATCCACAGACCGCCGCCGATCACGCCGGCGCACACCATCGCGGTCTGCACCGCCAGCGGCGATCCCCCCGGCATCGCCAGCGCCACTGAAGTGGCCGACAGCGCGCCAATGAGCAGCGCGCCTTCGCCGCCGATGATGACCATGCCGAGTTGTGCCGGCAGCGCCGTGCACAACGCGGTCAGGATCAAGGGGGCGGCGCGCGTCAGCGTGTTCTGCCAGGAGAACCAGGTCCCGAAGGCGCCCTGATACATGTAAAAATAGAGATCGAGCGGGTTCTTGCCGAACAGCGCCACGAAGATGCCGAACACCGCGAGCGCGCCGACCAGCGCCGCGCCCGGGATCAAAATGTATTCGATGGTCGCGCCGTAGCGTTGGAGGAAGCCGGCCGAGAATCCAGGTGCTTCGGCCGGAGCAACTCCGGCCGCCTGCGCTGGATCCGCCGCTTCAGTGGTCACGAAGTCGCCCCGAGCACGCCCTCCACCAGGTAGTCCATCTTCTCCAGTTCAGGATCCTTCTGGCCGCGATCGGTGCCGGCCGGGATCACCGTCTTGCCCTTGTTATCCATGAGGCCTCCCTTGAAGACGGCGTAGCCCTCGGCAGACAGGAACTTGGCCTTGATCTCGTCGGCATGCTTGCGCGCTTCGGCCGAGACCGCCTCGCCATAGGGCGAGCATTTGACGATCTCTTCCTTGAGGCCGCCGCGATAGAAGTTCGGAATCGCTTCCCCGGCCGCGATCATCTTGACGAATTTCGGATACAGCGCTTCCCAGTTCCACTCCGCGCCGGTGAGATAGGCCTTCGGCGCCAGCGGCGATTGGTTGACGTGATAGCCGCACACCATTGCGCCGCGGCGCGCGGCGTTCTCGACCATGGTCTTCGGTCCGTCGACGTGACAGGTGAGGACATCGACGCCCTGGTCGATCAGGCTGTTGGTGGCCTCGGCTTCCTTGACCGGCATCGACCAGTCGCCGGTGAAGATCACCTGCGTGGTCGCCTTCGGGTTGGCGAGTTTGGCGCCGAGCGTGAAGGCGTTGATGTTGCGCAGCACCTGCGGGATCGGTTTCGCCGCGACGAAGCCGAGCTTTTTGGACTTGCTGGTATGACCGGCGACGATGCCCGAAATAAATTGCGCCTCGTCGATGTAGCCGAAATAGCTGCCGGCGTTGGTCGGGTCCTTGTCGCTCCACAGTCCGCCGCAATGCTCGAAGCGAAGTTTCGGAAACTTCTTCGCCATCTTGATCATGTGCGGGTTGTAGTAGCCGAACGAGGTCGGGAACAGCAGCGACGCACCGTCGAGATTGATCATGGACTCGATGGTTTTTTCGACGGCGTCGGTCTCGGGGACCTTTTCTTCCTCGACCACCTTGAGGCCGGCGATCTTCTTCAGCGCCGCCGCGCCCTGCGCGTGGGCCTGGTTGTAGCCGTAGTCGTCGCGCGACCCGACATAGATGAAGCCGATCGTGGTGTCGGCCGCGCGCGCGGCGCCCGTACCGAACGCGGAGCCGAGTGTCAGCGCCGCGCCGCCCTGCAACAGATGTCGTCGTGAAATCCTGCCAAATTCCATGTGCCTGCTCCCTCTGGCGGGTGGACCGCCCCATATTTCGCAGCCGCGCCGAACCGGCGGAGCTTGGGAGAGATGTCGCAATCTTCGTGCCAGAGCATGTCTGGTGAGCATATTCTGGTAAGCGACTGAAAATACTAAGTTAGTACAGGAGAGAAGAAGCCGTTTAAACTTTGTGCAGGTGGTGTGGAGATTAAATTTTAGGCGTCATTTTTTGATTGTATGCAAGACCGTTAAGCAATTCTTAGGTCCCGGGAGACCGCCGGCGGGCCGAAAATGACGCCAAAATTCTCCCTTTGTCGGCTGGTCACGCGGACTGGGGCTGCTACCAGTCAGAGGCGCCAGCGGTGACGTGCGACGCCGTCGCTGGCACTGAACTTGTATCGATCGGCGCGCGGCAAGCGCGGCGGCGCTGCACTGGAAAAGCATGAGCAAGACGGAAATGGCCAACAGCGGTTCGGGCGGCGCAGCGTTGGGCGATGAGATCGTCGGCCGGATCAACGCGCTCGCGGCGATCTCGGAGACGCCGGAGCATCTGGCGCGGATTTTCCTGTCCCCCGAACATCGTACGTCCGCCGATCTCATCCTGTCCTGGATGCGCGAGGCCGGCATGGCCGTGCATCTCGACGCCATCGGCAATGTCTGCGGCCGCTATGAAGGCGATCGTCCCGGTTTGCCGTGCCTGATGCTGGGCTCGCATTACGACACCGTGCGCGACGCCGGAAAATGGGACGGCCCGCTCGGATTGCTTACCGCTATTTCCTGCGTCGCCGATCTGAACCGGCGCGGGCGGCGGCTGCCGTTCGCGGTCGAAGTGGTCGGATTTGCCGACGAGGAGGGCGTGCGGTTTGCCTCGACGCTGCTCGGCAGCCGCGCGGTCGCGGGCACTTTTGTCGAGAGCGCGCTCAATTCGCGCGACCGCGACGGCGTTTCGATGCGCGATGCGATGGTCAAATTCGGCCTCGACCCCGAGCATATCGGCGCGGCCGCGCGGACCCGCCGCGAACTGCACGCCTATGTCGAACTGCACATCGAGCAGGGGCCGGTGTTGGAACAGCAAAACCTTGCCGTCGGCGTGGTCACCGCGATTGCCGGCGCCACCAGGTTGGCGGCGAAGCTGACCGGCATGGCCGGCCACGCCGGCACCGTGCCGATGGCGATGCGCCGCGACGCGCTGGCGGGTGCGGCCGAATGCATCGGCATGGTGGAGGAATTCTGCAAGACCGATGAGGCCGGCCTCGTCGGCACCGTCGGCTATATCGACGCGATGCCCGGCGCCACCAACGTGATCCCCGGGCTGGTATCGTTCACGCTCGACATCCGCGCGCCGACCGATCCGCATCGCAAGATGGCCGTCGCCGATATCGTGCGGCGCATCGAAGCCATCGCCAAGCGCCGCGATCTCGCGCTGCAACTCGACGTCACCCACGAAAACCGCACCGTGCCCTGCGCGCCCTGGCTGAAAGGGCAGGTCGCAGACGCCGTCGCCGCGGAAGGTTTTGCCGTGTTCGAACTGCCGAGCGGGGCAGGACATGACGGCATGGCGATGATCGACGTCGCCGACGTCGCCATGATCTTCGTCCGCTGCCGCGGCGGCATCAGCCACAACCCGGCGGAGCATGTTGAACCTGATGATGCCGACGCCGGAGCAAGGGTGCTGTTGAGGCTGGTGGAGAATTTTCGGCCCAAGGCGACATAGATTACGTCGTCGTCCCGGCGTAGGCCGGGACCCATAACCACCGACCTTGGTGGTTGGGTAAAGTCGTCGAACAGCGTCTCTCACAACAAGCGACACGGCGTATGGGTCCCGGCTCAAGGCCGGGACGACAGGATTTTTTCCCGAGCGCCGCGAAACCCATTGCCTTCGCTTGCTACATGACAATTCGATGACACATTATCCCGCGCTGTTGCGGAGAGACGAATCAATGATGTCTGGGGTACCAACGCGTGATATCTGACACGCCGGACATTACTCATCCCCGCCAATGAACAGCCAGATCACCTTTCAATCGCATCACGGATATCGATTTCACCAGGGGCTGTTGGCCAGTTTCGTCGCCAATAGCATTCAGGCCGTCAATTTTCTCGGTGATCGTTTCCTGCGCAAATATCATTTGTCGGCAGGCATCGAGGAGCTGTACCGGCATTCGATGAATGCGGCGTTTGCCGAGAAGGAGGCCTTTCTCGTTACCGGGGCGCCGCATGCCTCCGCCTATTATCCGCGCGACTTTGCCTGGTTCTATCCCGATGTGCTCGACCCCGAGACCATCATGGATGCTCAGGACGCCGTCCGCAGGGTTCGTCTGCTCGAAAAAAGCGTCCGGCTGATGCTGGAAGCCGTTCGCGCCGGTGTCGTCACCACGACGATCGTGCCCGCCGGACGCAACCGCTACATCGGCATCAACTATTTTTCGAAGCCGTCAGATACGCTGCTCGGCATCCTTGCAGGCCTGGAGCAATTGCTGTCCGCCGACCAGAAGCCGTCTTCATATCTGGCGATGGCGCAAGGCGCCCATGCCGGCCGGCTGTTACTGTCGGAATATCGCGCCGACCTGAAGCAGGCGATCTCCGAACTCGCCGGGGTGTTGCAGCCGTTCGATGATAACGGTCTCACCGCACTTCTCTGCGACATCCGCGCGCCCCGTTCCGCGGCGACCGACACCCGCGCCGAGCGCCGGCGGTTCGTCACCAATGCCTGCGTCTATGCGACGTTCCTGCGCGGCATCAAGCTCGGGATCATCGAGCAAACCGAGTTGCGGCAACTGCTCGGACGCGAGCTTTCGCAGTACAAGAAGGAATTGCTGCTGCTGTTCGGTCGGCACGGCCATATCAGCCATTCCCTGGACTCCCGCGAGGGGCCGCCGGTCAATGCCATCGCGCTCGATTTCGTCAATGTGCACCAGGGCTTTTGGGATCTGAACGACGGCGGCGAACGCGCGCTGTTCGCGGCCACGACCGATTTCATCCTGGCCGAACCGCGGTTTCGAATCCCTGATACGTCGCACTTCCTGGTGTCGGCGGATAATCCGCTGAACAAGCTCATTCACAAGATTGCGGCGCCGGCCTACCAGGGCCGTTCGTCGTGGCCGACCTTCAACGTCGAATTCGCCGATCGCATGCTGGACTATGATGAATGTTCCGGCACCGGGACGTACCGCGCCCACGCCTGCGCGATTCTGCGCGACATCCGCACCGTGACCGAAACCCACGGCGGCTATCAGGAACTGATTTCCGAAAAGGGTCTCAAATATCGAACCTGGGCCTACCAGAGCGCCGTCGCGCACTCCTGGTTTCCGCGTTTCCTGACCGTCTGGCGGCGCGCCTTCGGGACGTCGCTGCTGAGGAGCTAGCGCGGGATGGCAGTCGATTGAACCGATTTGGCTGCATGCTCGGTGCACCTCTCCCGCTTGCGGGGTCGAGACGAGCGGAGCTCGCTCTTAGGTCGGCGCGAAGCGCCGGGTGGGGGCTCTCTCAACTCGAAGGGTCTCGCTTGCAGAAGCACCCCCACCCCAACCCTCCCCCGCAAGCGGGAGAGGGGGCGCCCTTTCATCGTGGATGCAACTCGATCTAATCTCATCACGAGCTAGCGCGGATAGAGACGCAATTGCGGCTCACGCCATCGCGTTGACCTTGCCAAGCACAGTATCGATCGCGCTGCGCAATGCTCGCGAAGGATCGGAAACGCCCGAGCGGCTCCGCCAGGCGACATAGCCGTCCGGCCGAACCAGCACTGCGCCATCGGCGTCGACGCCATAGACGTCGTGCCAGTTGCCGTCGGGATCGCTGAGCTCGCCATTGTTGCTGACCGTATAGGCGGTCAGTTCAGGCCACGATTTTTCGATTGCCGCTGCCGCCTTGCGCCAGTCGCCACCGTCACGGCCGGTCAACAGAACAAAATTCAGGCCGAACAGGTCGATGGTTGAGATTTCCTCCTGACCACGCATGAGCCGGACGTGCGGCGCGCGGCTTCCGGGCCGCCCCGACGGGACATACTCGGTGATGGGATCGGCGACGGTGGTCGGTGGCGAGCCATCCGGCACGACAGCCTTCGATTGATAGTTCTGGCCGAAGATCAATCCCTGTTCGTTGAGGAATTGCTGGCGCGGCAACACCTTGCTTTGCTTCTCCGTGCGCCCCATCGACATTGCATTGGCGAGCGCGTTCTCGGTCACGAGCGTGCCGTAGGTCTGGCGCTCGTCGTGATAGCTGTCGAGCAGGCTGTCGTCCGCCCTGCCGCGCAGCACCGCCGCGATCTTCCATGCCAGGTTCTGAACGTCCTGTACCCCGGTGTTCATGCCGAAGCCGCCTGTCGGCGGCATTTCATGCGCGGCATCGCCGGTCAGGAACACGTTGCCGACGCGGTAGCGATCGGCGACGATGGCGGACGCCTCCCACGGGCTAACGCCGAGTACTTTGACGTCGAGGTCCGGCAGGCCGGCGCCCTTGCGGATCAGGGCCGCGCAGAATTCCGGCGTGAAATCCTCCGGCTTCCAGCCATATTGCTTGGGGCCGTGAATCAGAAAACCCCAGCGGTCGGTGCCGTTGATGGTCAGGAACGTGGCGCGCAGATCGTCGAGCTCAACGAAATAGAGTGCGGCCCCCCGGTGCTCCACATACTGGGTCAGCTCGCCGTGAAACAGGATGTTGACGCTGTCGTAGACTTTCTCTTCGCCGACCATCTTGACCCCGAGCGCACGGCGCACCCGGCTTTGCGCGCCTTCGGCGGCAATCAGATAGCGCGAGGTGAACGGCGTCTCCGCCCCGGTGACGCGATCGGTCAATATTCCCGTCACGCCGTTTGCACCCTGGCTGAACGATGTCAGCTCGGTGTTGAAGCGCAGCGTTCCCGGTCCTGCCGCTTCCGCAAATTTTCGGATCACCGGCTCGAGATCATCCTGGGCGCAGAGACAATTTTTGACCGGCGTCATCGCCATGTTCTTCGCGGTCGCGCGGCCGGGCACCCGGCGTTCGATCTCGGCGCCGGCCAGCGTTTCTGTCCAGACGATCAACCCCATCCGGCCTTCCGGCAAACCCGCGTCCCGGATTGCGGCGTCGATGCCGCATTGCCGGTACATTTCCATCGTCCTGGCATTAATGCCACGCGCCTTCGGCGTCCGTGCGGTGCTCGGATGGCGCTCGACGAGCACGGAGGGCACGCCGTACCGGGAGAGCAGGAGCGAGGCGGTGAGGCCGACAGGGCCGCCACCGGAAATCAGAACGGGGATGTCGAGCATTTTTTTCCTTCGTTGATCCCTGCCGTCGAGGCGATCCACCATAACGCTAACATCGGGCTTTTGATTACGATAATATCGAATTATCATCAGATTGATCGAAAATCGGCATCATCAAAAAAGTGGGCCAGTAACATGGATCTGCGCCAGTTTCGCTATTTCATTCAGGCTGCGCGGCGGGAGAATTTCCGCAAAGCCAGCGACGATCTGCGGGTCGCGCAGTCGGCGCTGACGCGGCAGATCCAGCATCTGGAGCAGGAACTGGGTTTCCTGCTGTTCGATCGCGTCAAGCGTGGTGTCCGGCTGACGGCGGCGGGCCATCGCCTGCTCGAACGTTCGCAACACATTCTGGGTGAGGTCGACCGGCTGAAGGAGAGCCTGCAGCTCGAAGC
Source organism: Bradyrhizobium sp. (assembly GCA_050726155.1). Taxonomy (GTDB): domain Bacteria; phylum Pseudomonadota; class Alphaproteobacteria; order Rhizobiales; family Xanthobacteraceae; genus Bradyrhizobium. The sequence goes on along the minus strand of JBOHIT010000208.1, from coordinate 942 downwards.
GCATGTGCCGAGCGGGCCTGCGTCGCTCGCCGCACCGCCGTCGATCGGCCGGCTGTTGTTCAGCAAGCTGGCGCTGATCTTCCTGAAATCCTACCCGAAGGTCAACCTCAGCCTGGTCGAGGGCTGGACCTCCGACGTGCTCGGCCGGCTCCGGCGTGGCGAGCTTGACCTCGCCATCGTGACCGATCCGCCGCTCGACCCGCTGTTGGAATACACGCGATTGTTTACCGAGTCGCTCCATCTCGTCGGCCGCCCCGGGGACCCGCTCCTGAAGAAGCGCAGCCTCGAAGTCGGCAGCCTCGGCGGCCTGCCGCTGGTCATGACCAACAAGGGCAACCGATCCCGCCAGCTGATCGAGAACTCCGCGGCCAGGGAAGGCGCAAAGCTCGACATCCGGCTCGAACTGGAAAGTGCGGACACCCTGCACCAATTGCTGATCAGCGGCCGGATCTACGGCCTGCTGCCGTACTCGTCGATCTTCCAGCAGGCCCAGTCCAGGCGCCTCGGCGCGGTCCCGATCAGGGGAATGACCATGACGCGGTTTCTCGCCAAGAGCCGCAGCGAGGCCAATTCCGTCGCCCGCGAAACCCTGGAGAAATGCACCCTCGCCGAGATGCGCGCACTGGCCAGCCGGATCGGGGTCCGCGAGACGGGCTGAGGCGTTAGATCGAATTGATGCCGGTTTCAGATCGATTTGATCGACAATCAAGATTATCGCGATCAACAACCGGCCGCTATAGCTTTACGACCGGCATCATTGCCGGCGAATGAAGGTCCGGGCGGACGGGGAATGAGCATGAGCGGAATCCGGTTTGGCGTATTCGATCACATCGAGCATTTGCCCGATGTGCCGCTGTTCCGGCTCTATGAGGAACGCTTGCAGCAGATGGAAGCGCTCGATGAGGCCGGCTTCTTCGCCTACCATCTCGCCGAGCATCACAC
>JBOHIT010000207.1:0-2304 GCA_050726155.1 Bradyrhizobium sp. | reverse complement strand
GCTTGATGCGGTCGTGAGCCCGAAGTCCAAGCTTACCAAACAGGTGAAGAAACCGAAGGCGACGTGGGTAGACCCGGTGTTCACGGCAGATATTGAGTACCGGGACATAACCTCGGAAGGACTGCTGCGGCAAAGCTCGTTCAAGGGGCTGAGCAAAGAGGAACGTTAAGGCTTGGGCGGCGTTCCTGTTTTATGACCGAACCGCTTCCAAACCTTATCGAAAATTCGCTTCAAATCGCCTGGGATTACTTGGAGGGAATAGGCGAGCTTGCCGACCAACAGCAAGCCGCTGAATTCCTGCTCAGGAACATTCAATCACAGATGCTCAAGGGCGAGCGGCGGGCACTTATGCTGTCAAACCGCGCGATCGAAAGCTACCGTAAACAGCCGAACCATCTGCAGCTCGTTAGGTGGGGCTAGCTATGGAATCCGTCTACAAAGACAGACAGCAGCCCACCAAAGAAGAGCGGGTGGCAAAGAAAGAGAAAGCCCGTTTGGATGCGGAGCAAAACCTCACCGCCCGAAAGAAGATTGATGACGCTTTCCGGTCGAACTTTGAACGACTGAGAGCAGAACGTCTTGCCCGTGGAAACAAAGAATAGGATTGGCGGCCTAGCCCCCCAAGGTGGCCGTCGTGGGCGCGCGGTATACCTGCGACATCTGGAGCGGGGGCCGCGCGTTCGTATGAGGCAACATGGATTCTGACTGTTCGATCTGCCTGGGGATAGGTTTCGTCTGTGAGAACCACCCTGACAAAGCATGGTCCAAAAAGAGTGGCTGCCAATGTGGCGCGGGGATGCCTTGCCGATGCGTGCGCGCTGACGGGCTGCAGAATCCTACAGGGCAATCACGTGCAGATACATCCCCAGTAGAATCAGACCGCTGATCATGACGATCCCGATAAAGAACCGGCCCATCACTTCTCCTTGCGGACACCCTTGAACTTCTCGGCGCTTTTCTTAACGGCCATGAATTGCCCGCCAGTCTTGTTGCGCTTGGTAGATGTGTTGGTCAGCGGGTTCTTGAGCTGGGCGCGCTTCTTCACGGCGCCCTTACGGGCATTGTCGCCCGTCGGTTTGTTGACTGCCATTTGAACCTCCAAAAAACATCAATTTCCGAACCACTCGTGAGTTCCCTATTCGGAGGCGACAGCCCGGCCGCTAGCATTCGGTCTCGAGATGCTTCCACATCATGGCTAGGCCGCTGAGTTAGAGAAATAGGTGGTATCGTGCTCGGCCCCGGACCTTCTAATCAGGAGGACATTCGGGGCAGGCCTCACCGATCGAGTTCAGGACGTCGCGAATCTCGGCCGCCGCTTCATCGGGGGAGACCCCTGCCGGCGGGTCTTCATGGGCGATATCGATCGCCCGCTCCCATGCATGCGGATCGGCGCGGTCCTGCATCCAACCGTGCTCCTCGCACTCGCGGATGGCGCCAGCGTGCTGAAGCACGTCAATCGCCCATCCGCGCATCGTCCGTATCGCCGGCCTTCGTTCACTTGTCATCAGCATGGAAATGCCTCCCGAACGGCGAATCGTTTTGTCCGTCATTCGTTCCGGCCGATAACACATGGCTGGGATTCAAAACGGCGGGAGCTCAAGGTTTGGTTCAAATCTTTCACGCGCAGACACTAAGTCCCTGAACTTAGTCTTCCTGGCTTTTCGTTTGGGCGCGTGCGGCAAGTGCCGGACCGGGCTCTCGTGAACCGAGCCGCATAGCGTCTCGGCCGTGCGGCTTCGATCCCTCGCGCGATAATGTGTCGCTCGCCGGAGGCACTCGACCTCGGTCCCGCCGTCACTTCGTTCCGGCGTCGCTATCACTGCCCTTCGTTCGGGTGCCTTGTTAACCGGTCTCGCGACCGCACTCGGTCCCGGGTCCCGCCGCTATCGCGTCGGCGCTATGCTGACCCTCCTGCGGGTGCCTCTTTCTCTTGCGCGACGGCTGGCGCTTTGCGCTCGACTTGACGGGCGGTGCACGACTTGTGTGTGCAGTCGTTCTCCGGAGCTTGGCACCTTGCGAGTTGCCGTCGACTTCGCTCTATACCCTGATTTTGCCGTCAATCATCACAAGCCCGCCAAGCAGCATAGCGGTCTGCTAGTTGGACGTTAGGCTCTAAAAAGTAGATGGATGTCAGAGATCTTTTGTCACTTCTGCAGAATCGGTGACCTGACTAGCCTGAAAAAAATAAGAAAAACTTTTGGGACGAAATCAGGGGGCGCGAAATGAGGAAATTGGCGATTACTGTGGCGTGCGTCGTTGCGGCGTGCACGTCGGCGCAAGCATACGAGGCGGGGTCTTCTGCAG
>JBOHIT010000206.1:0-2726 GCA_050726155.1 Bradyrhizobium sp. | reverse complement strand
GTAAGGAGCCCTATGAATTCACCGACGTCGATCGAACCGTCGCCGCCGGCCTATCGATTTCCGGAAAGCAGTGGGGGCGGGATAACGATACGTTCGGCATTGCCGGCGTCGTCAACGGTATTTCCGGCGTGCACCAAGCGTTTCTCAATGCCGGCGGACTTGGAATCTTGGTCGGGGATGGCAAGCTGCCAAATCCGGGCAGCGAAAAGATCTTCGAGACGCATTATAGTTTTCCGGTATTTTCCACGAAGGTTACGCTGGACTATCAGCTCATCGCAAATCCAGCGTACAACGCGACCGAGGCCCAGTTTCGGTGCTCAGTTTTCGCTTGCATTCGCAATACTAAGCACTTCCGATCGCGCTCTCGGTTGAATGGGCCCGCAATTATGCCGTCCACCGGCACCAGCCGGACATCAATGTCCGAGAAATGCAGAATGGTCCTGCCGATGGCCTCCGAAGCGCGCAGCGCAACCTTACGGACGGTAGCGCGTTTATGAATTCTCGTCTCAAAGGAGGGCCGGACAAGATCAAGCTGACCAAGCACAGCTCGCCCGATGGAGACCACCATCACTTCATACCCGTTCGCGTGCAGACACTTCGGTAAATCTGATGATTGATAGTGGAGGTGCGTCACCAGCTATCTCCACGTTCGGAACGCGGGTTTAGTTTGAAAAGACCCGATGGGTGGCAAGTTAACCAAGTTGCGGCCGTGAAAGCCCTTATCAACATTAGGAAGCGGATGCGACACATTGGAGCCTTCGCAAGCAAACCAACGAAGAGATCCTTGCTCAAAGGCGCCCAACTACTAGGCGGCACGACGCCAGCCGCGATCGTCGGAAAGCGCTTTTGAAAAGGCCACCTGCCGGTCCCTCCCCACGACGGTAGACCTGCCTCATACACACGCAAAACTACCAGCCTGGAGCTGCTCGAGTCTGTATTTGGCGTAATAATTTCATCGACTTCGAGGAGGTGTTCACGGCCCCCGGTGTTACTAAACCTCCAACGGGAAAGCCGTTAACCCGGGTCCGCGTGACTTGATCGTAGGTTCAGGCCTGTTCCCCGTCGAGATGCTTCGACCAGTGCCGCCTTTTTCCACCCCATCAAAATTCGGATCTTCTATTGATCTGTGTCAAGGCATCCTCTTGGTTTACCTCCACCGTCAGGGCATGACACCATCCGACGAGAAGCCAAAGCGTGATATGGACGCGGCGAAACTTTCGCTCTCAACGGAGCTTCGACCGCCCCTAGTTTCCGTAGCGAACCTCAGGAAGGCCGCTGTGGGCGCTCGCTGCAAGCCGAGCTTGCCAAGTCCATTGTGCGAGGGAGCCAAGCCCGGTCTTGCGTGCAGTCCCAGGTATTCGGAGGGGTAGTACGTGAGCGACCTGCATCCGGCTGCACCCGATCACCTACCCAACTTTATAACCGCTCCGGGCGACACCGATACCGCTATGGTGGTCGTCGGCATTTTTCTGATCGGCGCCGTTCTGATGGTCGGTATCTTCTACTTGCACCTGCATACGATGCCGGAGCGGATGGCCCACAAGTCGCAAAAGCTGCAATTCGAAATCGTTGCTGTGCTGGGCTTGCTGGCGCTCTTTACGCAGAACCACATGTTTTGGGTGATCGGACTATTCCTCGCCATGATCGACATGCCCGATTTCGGCACGCCACTGCGGAGGATTGCCGGATCGGTCGAAAAGATGGCCGGCGTTGCATCGGAGCCGGATGCTGCCGAAGCGCCGGAACATACCGCCCCTCGCGATGCAAAAATCTCAGGCGTGGCGAAGACCAGCGCTGCCGTCGAGGAGATTAAGAGCAAAATCCAGCGCGATCTCAAGCCGGGGGGGCCGCGCAATGCTTGAACTTCTCCTCTGCGCCACCGTGACGGTCCTTCCGGACTATCTCTATCGCCGCTATCGGCAGGGGAAGCGCTTCGGCCACGAAATCACGTTCTTTTCGGTCTGGTTCGAACTGCGCTTTGGCATCATCACTTGCCTAATGCTCACAGTCTCGCTGATCACGATGATCTTCTATTATCATCCGTCGACCCCGTCGGCGACGTTGTACTACCGGACCGTCCCAATCATGTCCGAAGTAACCGGCCGGGTGGCGGAGGTTCACATCGAACTCAGCGCGCCCGTCAAGCAAGGTGACGTGATTTTCAGGCTTGACAGCGCTAAGCAGGAGGCAGCGCTGCTGACGGCCAAGCGCAAGATCGCCGAAATCGATGCCGCCATGGTGTCGGCGGAGTCCGATGTCCTGAAGGCAGAAGGCCAGCTTCAGGAGGCAAAAGGCTCGCTGCAGCAGGCCCAGGACGAACTCGACACCAAAAGCGAACTGCAGAGACGTAATCCCGGGATCGTGCCGCAGCGCGACATCGAAAAGCTGGGCGTGGCCGTTGCGGGCCGCCAGGGCACCCTCGACGCCGCGACCGCTTCCAAACAATCGGCGATGACGCGACTGAGCACGCTGCTGCCGGCGGAGAAGGCAAGCGCAGAGGCGACGCTGGCCGAAGCGCAAGTCGATCTGGACAAAACCCTCATCCGCGCCGGCGTCAACGGGCGGGTTGAACAGTTCGGACTGAGGCCGGGTGATATCGTCAATCCAATGATTCGGACGGCCGGCGTTCTGATTCCGGATGGCGCGGGACGGGGTGCTCTGGCGGCGGGGTTTGGGCAGATCGAGGCTCAGGTCATGAAGGTCGGAATGGTGGCCGAGGCCACCTG
>JBOHIT010000205.1:0-4612 GCA_050726155.1 Bradyrhizobium sp. | reverse complement strand
GGCTTGGTCTTGTCTGTACCCGACGGCGAATATCAATTCGTGCGGAGCCCTAATTGCGTAATTGAGTGGACAGTCAGAGGGACGATTCGACCAGCGGCCAGTCATAAGCGGCGAGAACTCAGCGTTGAAGACCTGAAGGATTTCAACGACGGGCCGACAATGGTCCGGCTCGGGTCCTCGCCTTTCAAATGATGATTGTGTCAAATTACACTGCAAGAGCTGCGGCTCGGGTCGAAGCTTCCTCGAGTTGTGCCAGGCTCTGCGCCGTCGCAACGACGCGGATACCGCGGGATCGCCCGAGAGAGGCGAATTCCATGATGTCCTTTCACTGCGGAAACGGGGCAATTCGTCCCCGAAAATCCAGCTGCCACGATCGATATTATCTTCGACGTCCGGCCCCAACAGTTCGCTTGCCAGCACGCGCAAAATACCGGTCAGAAGCAATTCCGAACTTTCTCGGTTAGAAGGATCGTGCTGCAAGACGACGACACGCTGCCGGGTCCGCTTACGCGCCCAATCGGCGAGCAAAATGCGTGGACGTCCGTCAGCTTCCATAACCGCGCATGTATCGATGATTTCGGATACATGAGCTATCATGTTGAAAATGATTGACAAGCTCATCATCGCGGGATCGTCGCCCTTGCTCCGCAGCATTGCATCGAGGCCGTGTGCGGCGCTGGCGCCAAGCCGTTCTTCCTGCCGCCCTACAGCCCAGGTCTCAATCCAATCGAGCAGGTATTCGCCAAGTTGAGAACCGGCTCCGCAAGGCCACCGAAAGAACTGCCGGGACACTTGGAAACGCATCGGCACGCTGCTCGATCACTTCACTCCCAGAGGAATGCGCCAACTACGTCGCTCACGCGAGATAAGCGCCAACATAAAGAAATCAGGCTCTAAAGCATCAGCTTTGCGAGTTTTGCTCGGTGGTAGCTCCCGTCACCATATTGATATTCGCACCACATGCCGCGACGGCGATAGAGTTGGGCATCGCACTGATAGGTGAAGCCGAAACCACCATGGAATTGGATCGCCCTGTCTGCGGCGAACGCCAACGCCTCCGCCGCCTCCGATTTCGCCATGCGTGTCGCGATCTCGCCTTCGCCCTGCCGCCCGAAAACTGACGCCGCACTGTAGAGATGCGAGCGCGCGAGTTCATAGGCGACATGCGCATCGACGATAGGATGCTTCAGCGACTGATATGACCCGATCAACTTGCCGAACTGCTTGCGCGTATTCAGATATTCGACCGTGTAGTCGATGCAGCTCGCCGCGCCCCCGCAGGCCTCCGCCGAGAGAAAGAGCGAAGTTGCGAGATCAAGATGGGTAAGCGTTTCGCGCGCGCGGGCTGTATCAAGGAATGCATCAGCCGCCACGATGAGGCCGTCGAGCTGGAGGCGGAAGGAGCGACGGGTTTCATCGGCCACGACTTCGCGGCGCAGCGCATTCTCCGGCAGGGTTGCACGGTCGATGATGACAAGTGCCGGCTCACCATGCTTCATGACCGAGACAATGATCCATTCAGCGCTCATCGCATCGACGACGAAAATTTTGACGCCGGTTAGCTTGAACTTGCCGTCTGTTTCGGTCGCGCTCGTCTCGATATGAGCAAGATCCCAGTCACCATGGGGCTCGGTCAACGCCAGCGTCGCGGCCTTACCCGCGCAGATACCCGGCAGGATTGCCGATTTCTGCGCCTCGGCGCCGCCAACAAGAAGCGCTTGGGCGGCAAGCGTCGTCGAAACGAACGGGCCGCCCATCAGGCGGCGGCCCATCTGCTCGACCACGGGTACGACTTCCGCCAGGCTCAATCCCGAACCGCCAAACTCCTCCGGCACGGCGATGCCGAGCCAGCCCAGCCGTGCCATTTCCGCCCAGACGCCTGGATCGTATCCAAGCTCGTCCTCAATCAGCCTGCGGACAGTCGGGATCGGTGACTTGTCCCGACAGAAGCTCTGCGCGACCTTGAGAAGTTCTGCCTGTTCTTCGCTGAAGGCCAGCGTTACGTCCATTTCCATTGTCATTTACTTTCCCCCGCGCGCTCAGCTCTTCGGCAGGCCGAGCACGTGCTCGCCGATAATGTTGTGCTGAATCTGGCTGGTGCCGCCGCCGATCGTGGCGGAGAAGGAGTTGAGGTAGGAGCGCTGCCAGATTGCGTCATCATAGGCTTCCGGCTCACCGACATAATAGGCGCCGTGCGGACCCTGCATCGCCATAGCAAGCTGGTTTATCTCGCGATAAAACTCCGACCTCACGAGCTTCGCCGAAAGCGGAAGCGACAATGGCCTGTCCCGGACGAGAGGCGCGATGAGCGCACGCATCGAGTTGAGCTTGAGGCCGCGGTAAGTCGTGAGAAGCTTCACCAGTCTCTCGCGGATGGCCGGGTCCTCGAGCGCCGGGCGACCGTTGCGCATCGCGCGCTTCGCCATATCCACCACTTTAGAGACGTCCGGATAGACCATGACATAGCCGCCAGCCTGACCGCCGCGCGCGCCGCGCTCATACTCAAGCGTGCGCATGGCGACCTGCCAGCCCTTGCCTTCGCCGCCCATCAGCGTCGTGGCCGGGATGCGGGCGTCGGTGAAGAAGGTCTGGGTGAAGCCATATTCGCCGGTCAGTTTGCGGATCGGCACAGTATCGACGCCCGGCCCAGTCATCGGGGCGAGGAAAAAGCTCAAGCCATCATATTTGCGCTGCGCATCCGGGTTCGTGCGCGCCAGCAGGATCATATACTTCGCGTAGTTACCCTGGGTCGTCCAGATCTTGCTGCCATTGATGACATAATCGTCGCCGTCCCGAACCGCGCGGGTCTGGGCGGCACCAAGGTCGGAACCATGATCTGGCTCAGAAAAGCCCTGACACCAGATATCCTCGGCACTCAAGATACCCTTGATGTATTGGTTGCGCTGCTCGTCCGTTCCCATGTCGAGGATGAGCGGACCGGCCCAGTTGAGGCCGATTGCGTTAAGCATGATGGGCCCGCCCGCTCGATACATTTCCTGTGTGGCGATGTCCTGAAGCGCTTGCGCAAGACCGCCGCCACCATATTTCTTCGGCCATGCGGCGCCCAGATAGCCCGCCTCGTAGACCTTTTTCTGCCACCCGCGCAGAAAGTCGAACTGTTGGTCCGTGCCCACCTCCATGAACGTCAACGGCATCATGAATTCCGGCTTGGCGGGAACGTTTTCGGAGAACCAGGCGCGCGCATCGGCGCGGAAATCGTCCAGTTCCTTCTGGCTTATCTCAGACATTGTCTCTTCCCCATCGCGACAGCAGACCCCGGTGATCGGCGTCATGTATTATCCTGCGTGATCAGATGCCTAGCTGGCGCGCCGCCAGATCGCGCATGATTTCTTCGGAACCGCCGCCGATCGCATTGACGCGCACCTCGCGATAGAGGCGCTCCACGCGCGAGCCTCTCATATAGCCCGCGCCGCCCATGATCTGCATGGCCTCGCGCGCGCAGTATTCCATGGTCAACGTCGCCTGGACCTTCAGGAGCGAGAGGTCGGCGACGGGCGTTTCGCCGTCCTGGACGCGCACCACGCATTGCTCCAGATAGGCCTGCGTCGCTGCGATCATACGGGCCATCTCCGCGAATTTGTGGCGGATCACCTGATGATCGGCAAGGCGCTGTCCGAAAGTCCGACGCTCCCGCGCCCAGGCCAGCGCATCCTCGAAGCAGACGCGGGCATAGGCGTTGGCGCTCGAGGCAAGGCCGATCCGTTCATTGTTGAAATTGAGCATGATGCCGATGAAGCCTTTGTTTTCCTCGCCGATCAGATTCTCGACCGGAACGCGCACATCGTCGAAATAGAGCGCCGCCGTATCGGAGGACCACCAGCCCTGCTTCTTCAGCGGCGTACGCGTGAAACCCGGCATGTCACGCTCCAAAAGAAGTAGCGAAACACCCTTGCGTCCTTCGCCTCCGGTGCGCACAGCAACGGTATAATAGTCAGCCCGCATGCCGCCGGTAATGAACATCTTGGAGCCGTTGACTACATAATGGTCGCCGTCGCGGTGGGCGCGCGTTTTCAGATTGGCCACGTCCGATCCACCCGACGGCTCGGTGATGCACAGCGCGTGGATTTTCTCGCCCGCCAACACCTGTGGCGCGACACGCGCCTTCATTTCCTTCGAACCGATGGCTAGAACCGGCGGCAGGCCTATGCCATGTACCATCAAGCTCGCATTGATGCCACCGGCGCCGGTGCGCGCCAGTTCTTCCGCTGTGACGATCGAATATATGGGATCGTTCACGGGGGTGCCGCCATATTCCTCCGGATAGCGCAGGCCAAGAAGGCCGATCGCCGCCGCCTTGCGGTAGAGATCGCGAGGGAACTCGCCCGCCTCCTCCCATTCGTCGACATGGGGCATGATCTCCGTGTCGACGAATTTGCGCAGCGTGGCGCGCCAGGCCTGATGTTCCGGCTTGTAGAGCGGCCCCTGATAGCGATGGTCGAAATCGATAGGATTTGCGGCGCCGGCCACGTTTACCTCCTTGAAAGAGCGTTATCCAATTCGAGGGCGCCGGATTGGGCGCCCCCGGTTTTGTTTCAACATCGTCATTAGCGTCGCCAGTTTGTCCGGTGACTGCCATTTCCTGGAGCCGCGC
>JBOHIT010000204.1:0-13301 GCA_050726155.1 Bradyrhizobium sp. | reverse complement strand
GCATCCGACGCTGCCGATCCCCAGCTATGCGCGGGTCACCAATCTGAGGAACGGCAAGTCCCTGATTGTCCGCGTCAATGACCGCGGCCCCTACCATGGCAATCGCCTCATAGACGTCTCGAACAAGGCCGCCGAACTACTTGATTTCAAAGGAAATGGCGTCGCCAAGGTTCGCGTCGAGTATGTCGGACGGGCGCCGCTCGAAGGCTCCGACGACCGCCAGCTGATGGCGACCCTGCGGACCGGCGTTCCCGCGCCGTCGCCGTCGACCGTTCGGGTGGCTTCCGCCCGGCCATTCGTTCCCGAAATCCCGTCGTCCGCGGGCCGGATCCGGGGCGAGGTTCCGATGCCGGAGGGCCGGCCCTATAGCCTCGGCAACAGCTCAGCCGACTACGCCTCGATCAATGCGACCTCGGAAATGTCGGCCTCCAGCCGCTCCCGCGGCCGGGCCCTCGAGAATGCGCGCGCGGTCTCCTACGAGAACGAGGCGGGCTATGCGGCTTCGCCGCGATCGGCTTATTTGCCGATCGACCCGCGCGGTCCAAGCGAAGTCCTCAGCGGGCGTGGGCTCTACTGATTCTTCAGCAATAACGCTGGCCATGAGGCCTGCCGCTTAGTGGGCGCCGATCTTGGCCGGCGCGCTGGGCATCGCGTTTCCGTCCTGTTTTTCGTATCTTGTCGGCAAATTGCAGCGTCCGCAGGATACGGTCGTTCGATTGACGCCGCAATTGGATCGGCTGAAGCGACAAGCCCGAAAACCTGCGTTGTTTGCGCTACTTCCAACTGTTAGAAGGCCCGGATTCAGGACATCGCCGATGGCTGCCGAGAGACCCGTTTCCCGCCAATCCGACGCCGCGGCCGCCTTTCCGTGGCGAGGCCTGATCGCGGCCGCGCTGGCGCTCGCCGTCGGCTGGAGCGGCATCGTCTACGCCGCAAACAACAGCGTGCAAGGCGCCAAGAAGGAAGTGGAGGGCGGCTTTGACGGCGATGCGCCGACCGCGATCCTGATTGAAGGAACCAGCGGCAGCGTGCTGTTCGAGAAGAACGCCGACGAATTGCGGGCACCGTCCAGCATGATGAAGCTGATGACCGCCGAGGTGGTCTTCAACGCCATCAAGACCGGTAAGGTCAAACTCACCGACGAATACCGCATCAGCGAGAACGCCTGGCGCAAAGGCGGCGCGCCCGCCGGCGGCTCGACCATGTTCGCCATCCTCAACAGCAAGGTTTCGGTCGACGACCTCCTGAAGGGCGCCATCATCCAGAGTGGCAATGATTCCTGCATCGCGCTGGCCGAGGGCATGGCGGGTAACGAGCGGATCTTTGCTGCCGAATTCATGACCAAGCGGGCGCGTGAGCTCGGGATGACGAGGTCGACGTTCGGCAATTCCAACGGGCTGCCTGATCCCGCCAACAAGATGACCGTGCGGGAACTGGCAAATCTCGCGCGCTATCTGATCCGCACCTATCCCGATATGTACAAGCTGTTCGCGGAGAAGGAGTTCACCTGGAACAAGATCCGGCAGCAGAACCGCAATCCGCTGTTGAATTCGCTCACCGGCGCTGACGGGCTGAAGACGGGCTACACGAAGGACGGCGGTTACGGCATGGTCGGCTCCGCCGTGCAGAACGACATCCGGCTGATTGTCGTGATCAACGGGCTCGAAGACCCCGATGATCGCGCTTCGGAAGCCAAGAAGATGCTGGAATGGGGGTTCCGCAATTTCGAGGCGCGCACGCTGTTCGCGGCCAATCAGCAGGTCGGCTACGCCAAGGTGTTTGGCGGCGAAAGCCGCTCGGTCAAGCTCGCCAGCCATGAACCGATCAAGGTGATGGTGCCGAAGAACGGCAGCGAAAAGCTGATCGCGCGCGTGGTCTATAACGGCCCGGTGCGGGCGCCGGTGACGGAGGGCCAGCCGGTCGGCGTGGTGCGGGTCTGGCGCGGCGCCAATGTCGCCATGGAAGCGCCGGTCTACGCCGCAGAGGCGATCGCTACGGGGTCGACCATGCGCCGAGCGATCGACGGGGTCAGCGAACTCGTCATCGGCATGTTCCGCGCGAGCGCAGAGAAGCTCTGACCATGGCCGAAGCAACGGTTAGCCGGCCTTCGGGACGCGGAAAGTTCATTTCGTTCGAAGGCGGCGAGGGCTCCGGAAAGTCCACGCAGATCAAGAAGCTCGCCGAACGGCTTGATGCAGCGAGGCTGCGCGCCATCGTCACCCGCGAGCCCGGCGGGTCGCCGGGGGCCGAGATCATTCGTCACCTTGTATTGTCCGGAATGGGCAAGTTGCTGGGGCCGGAAGCGGAGACATTGTTGTTTGCCGCCGCCCGCGACGACCATGTGCACACGGTCATTCAGCCGGCGCTCAGTCAGGGTCTTTGGGTGCTGTGCGACCGGTTCTCGGATTCGACACGCGCCTATCAGGGCCGGCTGGGACAGGTCGCGCCCGGCGTGCTCAACGCAATGCAACGCGTCACCATCGGCGATCTCAAGCCGGATCTGACCATCATTCTCGACATCCCCGTCGAAGTCGGCCTCAAGCGCGCGGCCGCCCGCCGCGGTAGCGGCGTGCCCGATCGCTTCGAGTCCGAGGACGTCAAGTTCCATCAGGATCTTCGTGACGCCTATAAGCAGATCGCCGCGGAGGATCCGAAACGCTGCGCGCTGATCGACGCCAATGCGGATGCCGACACGGTCGCCGCCCGCATCTGGAACACCGTGCGCGACCATCTGTTTGCCATCCCCAACACGGCGAGCACCGCATGAGCGCGCGCAAGGTCGAGCAGGAGACTGCGGTCCGGCATCCCCGCGAAACGCCTGACCTGTTCGGGCATCGCGAGGCCGAGAACGCATTGTTGAATGCCTATCGCAGTGGGCGCATTCCGCATGCCTGGCTGATCGGCGGTGCACAGGGCATCGGCAAGGCGACGCTGGCCTATCGCATGGCGCGGTTCGTGCTGACGCATCCCAATCCGCTGGCGCCCTCGGTGCAGCGCGCCGAGACGCTCGCGGTCGATCCCGCCGATCACGTAGCCCGGCAAGTGGCCAATGGCGCCCATGGCGGGCTGCTGGTGCTGGAGCGTAGCTTGAACGACCGCGGCGTGATGCGCACGGTCATCACGGTCGACGAGACCCGCGAGACGATCTCGTTCTTCGGTTCCACCGCGGCCGTCGATGGCTGGCGGGTCTGCATCGTCGATACCGTCGACGAACTCAATCCGAACGCGGCCAATGCGTTGCTCAAGATTCTCGAGGAGCCACCGCAACGATCGTTGTTTCTTCTGGTCAGCCATTCGCCGGCGCGGGCGCTGCCGACCATCCTTTCCCGCTGCCGCAAACTGCCGTTGCGCCCGCTCGCGACCGACGACGTGATCCGTGCTGCGGCGCTGGCTGCGAACATGGCGGCCGATGATCCGGCGCTGGTGGAAGCCGCCGACGCGGCAGAGGGGAGCGTCTCGCGTGCGATCGCGCTGCTCGGTGGCGATGCGCTCAAACTGCAGCAAAAGACAGCGGCGCTGCTGGCGACCCTGCCGAATGTCGACCCGCGAGAATTGCACGCGCTCGGTGATGCCCTCGGTGGCAGCGATCGCGTAGCGCTTGCCGCGTTCGTCGACGGCGTCGATCGCTGGATCGGCGATAAGCTGCGCGCTGATGACGCCAACGCCAACCTGCCGCGCCTTGCACGGCTGGCGGAGGTATGGGAAAAGATCATCCGCGCCGCGCGCGATACTGAAGCGTACAATCTGGAACGAAAACCGCTGGTTTTCTCGGTGTTCGGGATGCTCGCGGAAGCCACGCGGTAACGTCCGCCCGGCATCAATCCCGACAATCTGACTTGAACGTTTAAAGGAAATTCGTGGTGGCGAAGGCTAAGAAGAAAACCTCCAAAAAGAAACCGGCCAAGAAGGCCGCCAAGTCTTCGCCTGCGCGCGTCACCAAAAAGGCCGCTGCCAAAAAGCGTGCGGCCAAGAGCAAGCGCGTCGCGAAAAAAACGCGCAAGGCGCCAAGGAAGGCTGCCAAGAAAGCTGCGAAGACGGCAAAGAAGGTCGTAAAGAAGTCGGCTGCCAAGAAGCCAGCCAGGAAATCTTCCAAAACACCATCGAAGAAATCCGCGAAAAAGACGACCGTGAAGAAAGCCGTGGCGGCGCCCAAGTCGCCGGCGGCCATCGATAGACCCTCGTCGGCAGCGCAGAAGCCCGCCGCGCCGCCGCGCGCGAAAGCGCCCGCTGCCGCAGCGCCGGTCGTCGCGGCACATCGCAACACCTATTTCATCACGACCGCGATCGCCTATCCCAACGGCATCCCGCATATCGGCCACGCCTATGAAGCGATTGCGACCGATGCGCTGGCGCGTTTCCAGCGGCTCGACGGCAAGGATGTGTTCTTCCTCACCGGAACCGACGAGCACGGACTGAAGATGATCCAGACCGCGGAAAGCGAAGGCCTTGCCGTCGCCGAACTGGCGGAGCGCAATGCCGGCCGCTTTCGCGACATGGATGAGCGGCTGAACGTTTCGTTCGACCGCTTCATCCGTACCACGGAGCCGGCACATCATCGTTCGGTCCAGGTGGTCTGGGAACGGATGCAAGAGAACGGCGACATCTACATCGATACCTACTCCGGCTGGTATTCGGTGCGTGATGAGGCCTATTACGCCGAAGACGAAACCGTCGTCGGCGAGGACAATGTACGCCGCGGCCCGCAGGGCTCGCCGGTCGAATGGGTCGAGGAGAAAAGCTACTTCTTCAAACTGTCGGCCTATCAGGACCGGTTGCTCAAGCTCTATGAAAGCCAGCCTGACTTCATCGGGCCGGATTCCCGCCGCAACGAGGTCATCAGCTTCGTCAAGGGCGGCCTGAAGGATCTGTCGGTGTCGCGCACCACGTTCGACTGGGGCGTCAAGGTTCCCAATGATCCCGAGCATGTCATGTATGTCTGGGTCGATGCGCTGACCAATTATATCACCGGCGTCGGCTTCCCCGACGAGGCCAGCGCCAACTGGCGCTATTGGCCGGCCGATGTGCATATCATCGGCAAGGACATCATCCGCTTCCACGCGGTGTACTGGCCGGCATTCCTGATGTCGGCGGGGATCCCCGTGCAGAAGCGCGTCTTTGCCCACGGCTTCCTGTTCAACAGGGGCGAGAAGATGTCGAAGTCGGTCGGCAATGTCGTCGATCCCTTCAATCTGGCCGATCAATATGGTGTCGACCAGATGCGCTATTTCTTCCTGCGCGAGGTTCCGTTCGGACAGGACGGCAACTACAACCATGAAGCCATTGTCGCGCGCATCAATGCCGATCTCGCCAACGACCTCGGCAATCTGGCGCAGCGTTCGCTGTCGATGATTGCAAAGCAACTCGGTGGCATCCTGCCGGAGCCCGGCGAGTTCAGCGAGAACGACAAGGCGATCCTGGCGCAGGCAGATGCCATGCTCGAAGTTTCCCGAACTGCGATGGCGACGCAGCAGATTCATCAATGGCTCAACACCGTTTGGGCCGCGGTGGCGGAAGCCAACCGCTATTTCGCGGGCGAGGCGCCATGGGCGCTGGCGAAGACCGATCCGGCGCGGCAGAAGACGGTGCTGTACGTGACGGCGGAAGTCGTGCGCCAGGTTGCGATCCTGGCGCAGCCGGTGATGCCCGAAGCCTCCGGCAAGTTGCTCGACAGCCTCGGCGTTCCCGAAGGCGCGCGCAACTTCGCAGCTCTTGGCAACGCTACGCGCATCGCCGCGGGTACGGCCTTGCCGGTGCCGGTCGGGGTGTTTCCGCGTTACGTCGAACCAAAGGCAGATTGATCGGTTCGAACGCCATGCTTGTCGACAGCCATTGTCATCTCGACTTTCCCGATTTCGCCGAGGATCTCGACGGCATCGTCGCGCGCGCCGAGAGAGCAGGCGTCGGCCGCATCGTCACCATCTCGACCCGGGTGAGACGTCTTGCCGGGTTGCTGCAAATCGCCGAACGGTTTCCGAACGTCTATTGCTCGGTCGGTACCCATCCGCATCACGCCGACGAGGAAGACGGAATTCCCGCCGCCGAACTAATCGAACTGAGCAAGCATCCGAAGGTCGTGGCACTCGGAGAGGCGGGGCTGGACAATTTCTACGACGACGGCTCGCCGGAAGCGCAGGAGCGCGGCTTTCGCGCCCATATCGCCGCCGCGCGCGCGACCGGCCTGCCGCTGGTCATCCATACCCGTGACGCCGATGAAGGTTGCGCGCGCATCCTCGAAGAGGAAATGGCCAAGGGGTCATTTCGCGCGGTGCTGCATTGCTATACCGGCGGGCGCGAGCTGGCGATGAAAGCGATTGAGCTCGGGCTGTCGATCTCGTTCACGGGCATCCTGACGTTCAAGAAGTCGGAAGCCTTGCGCGAACTCGCGGCCGAGCTGCCGGCCGACCGCATCATGGTCGAAACCGACGCGCCGTATCTCGCACCCGGCAAATTTCGCGGCAAGCGCAACGAGCCGTCCTACGTGGTCGAAGTGGCAAAGGTGCTGGCGGAAGCACGCGGGGTGTCGCTGGAGGAAGTTTCGCGGCAGACCACCGAAAACTTCTTCCGCCTGTTTTCCAAGGTACCTGCGCCGAAGGCCGCGGCATGACGCTGACGCTGACGATCCTCGGCTGTGGTTCCTCCGCCGGCGTGCCGCGTCCGGCGCTTGGCTGGGGTGCCTGCGATCCCAGCAATCCGAAGAACCGTCGCCGCCGCTGTTCGCTGCTCGCCGAGCGGGTGTCGGAGCAGGGGACGACGCGGATCGTGATCGACACCTCGCCCGACCTGCGCGAACAGCTAATCGATGCCAACGTGGATCACATCGATGCGGTGTTCCTGACCCACGAGCATGCCGACCAGACGCACGGGATCGACGATCTGCGCTCCGTCGTGCTGCACCAGCGGCGGCGTATCCCGGTCTATTTGAACCAGTCGACCGCGAACGATATCATGTCCAGGTTCTCCTACTGCTTCGTGTCGCCGCCGGGCAGCGACTATCCGCCGATCCTCAATCATCTCACGGTTGAAGCCGGCGAAAGCCGGACTATCGAGGGGAAGGGCGGGCCGCTGAAACTGTCCGCTTTCATTGTGCAGCACGGCAACATCCCGGCGCTAGGCTATCGCATCGGCGATGCCGCCTATACACCCGATGTCAGCGATATCCCGCCCGAGAGCTGGCCGGCGCTGGAACATCTCGAGCTTTGGATCATCGACGGGCTGCGCTACGCCGGCCATCCCAGCCATTTCAGCGTCAACGACGCGTTGTCGTGGATCGAGCGCTTCAAGCCGCGCCGCGCCGTCATCACCAACATGCATTCCGACCTCGATTACGAGGTGCTGCGCCAGAGCCTACCCGCCGACGTGATCCCTGCCTATGATGGCATGCGGTTGACGCTGGAGCGGGCGGGCTAAAGGGGCTACGCTGAACGCAGGCGCAGGGTATTTTGATGATCGGCCTGTTCTTCGAAGTTCAGACAAGGCCCGGGCACCGGGATCAATATCTCGATCTCGCCGCTTCGCTGAAGCCCGAACTCGAGGCCATGGGTGGCTGCCTCTTCATCGATCGCTTCAGGAGTTTGACGCGGGAGAACCTGCTGCTGTCCTACCAGATCTGGCAGGACGAGGCGGCGTTGACGGCCTGGCGCGCCCATGCCCACCATCACCAGGTCCAGACGATCGGACGCGACAGGGTGTTTTCGGACTACCGCATTCGCGTCGCCCAGGTCATCCATGAGGCGAAGCCGGGGCAGCCGATCTGGCAGCCCGAGCGGCGCACTCCGTACAACGATCCCGCACGGCGTCGTCCAACCTATATGCTCGCGGCAGAGTCGAAGAGTGCCGCGCTGCCGGTGGAGACCGAATGGCGCGGGGACGTTTTCGCCAGCGTCTATCGTGACGGCTACTTTGCGCACCTGATCGATTTACCGGACCATCCATCCGGCGTCGAATTCGGCCCGCGGCTGTTTGCCGATCCAACCATCGAATATTTCCGCATTTTCGATGTCATGCGCGACTACGGAATGTATGATCGAACCGAAGCGCCGCAGTACTACCCGCCGGTCGAGCGGGAACAGGCGTAAACGAGAAGGCGGTCTGATCAATGACCGCACAAACAGACTTTGGGGAGGCATACGCTATGCGCCATGTGGCACTGCTGTCGGCACTCGTCGTCGCGTTCGCCGGGTTCGCCCCGGGACCCCGGAATGCCCAGGCCGCGTATCCGGATCGCCCGATCAAGATTATCGTGCCGTTCGCGCCCGGTGGTCCCGTCGACGCTGTCGCACGCCCTTTGGCGGCGGCGATGCAGGAAATCATGGGCGCGACCGTCGTCATTGAAAACCGGTCCGGCGCCGGCGGCATCATCGGCACCGAATCCGTCGCCACTGCCGCGCCCGACGGATACACGCTTCTGATGACGACTGGATCGCACATCGGAAACAAGGTATTCAACGCCACGCAGGTCCGATACGACCCCTTATCGAGTTTTGCGCCCATCGCGGGACTGATCGAATATAACGGCATCGTTCTCGTCGCACGTAAGGATATTCCGGCCGATTCCCTTTCCGCGCTTAACTCCTTTGCGAAAACCCGGCCAAACGGCCTGACTTACGCCCATGCCGGCATTGGCAACATTTCCTATGTCGGCGGCGAATTGCTCAAGCTGCAGGCGGGCATGCCGCTTTCCGGAATTCCATATCGCGGTCTTGCCGCTGCCTTGACCGACCTGATCGCCGGGCAGGTCGATCTATGTTTTGTCGGCATTTCCGGTGCGCGCGGTTACATCGATAGTGGACAGATAAAGGTTGTCGCCTCAACCGGCACGGAACGTGCGGTCGTCCTTCCCGGCGTGCCGACGATGCGTGAGTCCGGCTTGCCGGATTTCGTGTTGTTTGGATACACGGGCATGTGGGCTCCGCGCGATACGCCGAAAGAGGTCGTGGCGCGTCTGTATGAATCCTTCAAAGAGGCGCTCGCACGTCCAAACATCCGGGATTTACTTGCGACGCTCGGCTCAGCGACAAAAGCCACACCTCCGGAAGAGTTCGCGAGCTTCCTTGATCGGGATTTTGGCACTCAGCAGCGTTGGGCGCGCGAACTTGGTGCCGCACCAAAATAGGATAACCGCTTCCGGCAGAACAGTGCTTGACGGTTAGATATCCTTCCACCAGCGCCACGTCGCGGCGAGAGCCAACAAGCCAAGGACGCCGGTCACGGCGGTGGCGTTGTGGGCTCCGATGCGGTCTGCGAGCCAGCCCAGCCACACGAAGCCGATCGGACCGGTGCCGATGCAGACGGTGAGCACACCCAGCAGCCGCGAGCGCATCTCCGGCGGCGCGGCGAGATAGACCAGAGTAGCCTGCATCGTCGCAAATCCGGCGCCGCCTAACCCTGTCAGCAGCAATGCCGCGCCTGCGAGCGCCGGGCTTTCCACCAATGCGAACATCACCACCATGATCAGGTAACAGACGACGCCGCCAAGATAGGTCCGGCCGTACCATCTGGGCGTCAGCCAGAATGCGGCGAGGAGGGCGCCTACGAAAGCGCCGATCCCGTCCATGCTCGCCAGCAGCCCCACACCCTCCGGGCCCAGATACAAACGGTCGCGCCCGATCACGGGGATCATGCTGGTGAAAGGCCAGGCGAAGATATTGTAGATCACGGTCACGACCAGCACGCCGATCAGCCGCTTGTCGGTGCGGACCAGTGCGAGTCCCTCGGCGATCCGGGCGAGCACGGCGCCGGAGCCCGCGGCGCGGGGAATACGCGAGCGGATGGTCAGAACCGCCCATAGCGCGGTGCAATACATCAGCACACTCAGAATGAAAGCGCCCTGGATGCCCGTTCCGGCGAGCAGGAAGCCACCGACCGCGGGGCCGACCATGCGGCTGGCATTGCTGGCGCCGACGTCCAGCGACATCGCGGTGCCCATCTGTTCGCGGCCCACGACCTCGCCGATCATCACGCGGCGCACCGGGTTATCGGTGCACCAGCCGCAGCCGTTGATGAAACTGGCGAGCGCGAGATGCCAGATCTCGAGCTGTCCGGTCCGGTCCAGAATGGCGAGGATCGCCGAGGTGACGATCATCATCAGCACGACGATGACAAGAGTCCGGCCGCGATCAAAGCGTTCGGCCAGCGCCCCCAGAAATACGCCGAAGAGACCCATCGGAAGCAGCCGGAGCATGGTCATCATCGAGACCAGGAACGCCGAATCGGTGCGCTGGTAGACAAAAACTCCGACCGCGACGGTTTCCACCCAGCGCACGGTGGAGGCGATCAGGCCGACATACCACAGGCGCCAGAAGTCCGGCGCACTGGCCTTGATCATCCGCCGGAACGGCGAGTTGCTCACGCGATCGTTTCCCCGCGGGGGACTGCTTACCCCCTTACGTCTGGACTATTGGTTATGGCTGCTGAAAGCCAGCCCAGTTCGCTTCTGGTCGTAATGCGGAATCGCATCGCTGCGGCGAGCGATGGTCGAAATGAACCCACCTGTCAGCCTGCTAAAGTCACCGTGCCGGATCTGAAGCTTTCCTAGCGAACGTCCGAAGTGACTGGGGCGCCGTTCGCGCTCTCAGGCCGAAATCGCCTTCGCTGAGTCCACCTGGTTGCGCAGCAGGAATTTCTGGATCTTTCCCGTCGACGTCTTTGGAATGACGCCGAACACCACGGCCTTCGGCGTCTTGAAGCCGGACATGTGACCGCGGCAGAACGCGATGATGTCGGCCTCGGTCGCTTTCGCGCCTTCCTTCAACTCGACGAAGGCGCAGGGCACTTCGCCCCATTTCGGATCTGGTTTTGCCACCACGGCCGCGAACAGCACCGCGGGGTGCTTGTAGAGGACATCCTCGACCTCGACGGACGAGATGTTCTCGCCGCCGGAAATGATGATGTCCTTGGAACGGTCCTTGATGATGACGTAGCCGCTTTCATCGAGCACGCCGAGATCGCCGGTGTGAAACCAGCCGCCGGCAAAAGCCTCGCTCGTGGCCTTCTCGTTCTTCAGATAGCCCTTCATCACGATATTGCCGCGGAACATCACCTCGCCGATGGTCTCGCCGTCGCGCGGCACTTCGCGCATGGTTTCGGGATCGAGCACGGTGACGCCTTCCTGCAGCGGGTAGGGCACCCCCTGCCGGCGTTTTAATTGGGCGCGTTGGTCGGCCGGCAGGGTATCCCAGCCCGGCTGCTCGGCGCAGACAGAGGCGGGGCCATAAACCTCGGTGAGGCCGTAGACATGCGTCAACTTGATGCCGATGTTTTCGGCGCCTTCGAGCACGGCGACCGGCGGTGCCGCGCCCGCGATCAATCCGACCACGGCCCGCGCCTTGGCGCCTTTGGGGGCGTCGGGCGCATTGATCAGCGTGTTGTAGACGATCGGCGCGCCGCACATGTGGGTGACGCCGTGTTTGGGGATCAGCTCGAAAATCTTCGACGGATCCACCTTGCGCAGACAGACGTTGACGCCGGCGGAGGCCGCCACCGTCCACGGGAAACACCAGCCGTTGCAATGAAACATCGGCAACGTCCAGAGATAGACCGGATGCTGGCCTAGATTGCCGGCGAGGATGTTGCTGACGGCATTGAGGTACGCGCCACGGTGATGGGTGACGACGCCCTTCGGGTTACCCGTGGTGCCCGACGTGTAGCTCAGCGCAATCGCGTCCCATTCGTCACCGGGCAGACGTGCCACGAAGTTTGCGTCTCCTAGCGCGACTGCCGCTTCATATTCGAGTTCACCGATACGCTTGCCGCCGGCAAACGCCGCATCATCGACGTCGATGACGAAAGGTTTCGGGCCCTTCATCAGCGTCAGCGCTTCTGATATCACGCCGGAAAATTCCGGATCGACCAGGATGATTTTTGCGCCGCCATGGTCGAGCTGGAAGGCGATCGACGCCGCGTCAAGCCGGATGTTGAGTGCATTCAGCACGGCGCCGGCCATCGGCACCGCGAAATGCAATTCGTTCATCGCCGGGATGTTCGGCAGCATCGCGGCCACCGTATCGCCGTGGCCGATGCCGCGGCCGGCGAGATATGACGCAAAACGCCGGCAGCGTTCATAGGTCTGCGCCCAAGTGAAGGCGCGGCCTTCATAGACCGTCGAGACCGCATCAGGATACACGGCGGCGCTGCGCGCAAGGAAGCTGAGCGGCGTCAACGAGACGTAATTCGCAGGCGTCTTGTCCAATCCGGTGCCGTATTGATTTTGGGCTGCGCTCATCGGCTTTGTCCCATTCGCAAAAATTGAAGCTACAAGAACCCGATGGAAATCCACGGGAAGATCGCCACGATAATCAGACCGACCATCAGCGCCAAGAGGTAACCCCAGATCGGCCGAATCCCCTCGGCCGGATCGACGCGCCCGATAGCGCAGGCGGCATAATAGCCCACTCCGAACGGCGGAGCGAATAGCCCGATACCCATCGCGAGAATGACGATCATCGCGTAGTGGACCTCGTGCACGCCCACGGCACGCGCAATGGGAAACAACAGCGGCCCGAACAGCACGATCGCCGGAATGCCCTCGAGCACGCTGCCGAGGATCACGAAGGCCACGATCGACACCGCGATGAACGTCGCCGAGCCGCCGGGCAGGCCGGTCATGGCCGCCGCCAGCGTTCGCGAAAAGCCGGACTGCGTGAGGCCCCAGGCCATACCAGTAGCGCAGCCGATAATCAGCAGGATCGCGCCCGACAGGCACGCCGTCTCGACCAGCATCGGCATAATCCGCCGCCAGTCGAAATTGCGGTAGATCAAAAGGCCATAGATCAAGTAGCCGACGATGGAGGCATAGACGATACCGATGGTGGACACTTCGGTAGCGGTCGCGATGCCCTCGACCACGGCGTAACGGATCACGAACGGCAGCGCCACGGCGGGCAGGGCGATCATGAACGTGCGTAGGATCTCGCTGCCGCTGGCTCTGGTGACGTGGGTCAGGTCCTCGTCGCGGTAGCGCCACCACACCAGCGCCGACAGCGTGATCGCCAGCACCACGCCCGGCAGCAGGCCGCCGGTGAACAGCGCCGCGATCGATACGCCGGTGACCGAGCCGATCGTGATCAGCACGAGCGACGGCGGAATGGTTTCGGTCTGGGCGCCGGTCGCGGAGAGCAGGGCGACGAGATCGCCCGGCTTGGCCCCCCGCGCCTTCATTTCCGGAAACAGCACCGGCGCCACCGCCGCCATGTCGGCGGCCTTGGAGCCCGAGATGCCCGAGACCAGATACATCGCGCCGACCAGCACATAATGCAGCCCCCCGCGCACATGACCCAGAAGGCTCGCCAGGAACGCCACCATGG
>JBOHIT010000203.1:0-6363 GCA_050726155.1 Bradyrhizobium sp. | reverse complement strand
TTTCCGGGCGGATTATCCTAATTCCACTTCGCCGGCAAACGCGCTAAGTACCTGATCTTCTGGCTAAAGCGGACGTGGCGGAATTGGTAGACGCAAGGGACTTAAAATCCCTCGATGGCAACGTCGTGTGGGTTCGAGTCCCACCGCCCGCACCACGCTTCGCCCTGACGGGCTACGCGTGGCACGGCCACGCGGAGGCCGCCAGGGCGAAGCGTGTCCGGCGTAGCTTGAGCGAAGCGAAAGCGAAGACGGACTGGTGAGGCAAAGGGGCCGAAGCCGGCAGGCGAAGGCGGGCTTGTGGCCGCGAGCTACGGCTTGGCAGGCCACGCTGAGGACGTGGCGGGGGAGCGACATTGCCGCAGACTAACGTGTTCGAAATGCGCCGGCTGGAGATGCTGAGCAACACCATCTTCGGCGTGGCCATGACGCTGCTTGCCTATGACCTGCCGAAGGCCGGCCGTTTCGCCAGCGCACCGAGTTGGATCGACATTCTCAATGTCTACGCACAGCCGGTGATCGCGCTGGCGATCAGCTTCGTTGTTGCCGGCCTGTTCTGGTTCAGCCATCACCGCCGGCTCGCCATCGCACCTGAGGCGAGCCGCGGCGTGGTATTTCTCAATCTGCTGTTTCTGCTGTCGATCATCATCCTGCCGGTGACCAACGGCCTCTACGGCAGCTATCGGCTCGATAGCGTGGTCGCCGTGATTTACGGGAGCCATCTTCTGGTGATCGGCCTGCTGAACGGGCTGTTGTGGATTCTCGCGCTCAGGGGCCGCGGCGACGCGCGACTGATGGTGACGGCGCTATTTCCGATTTTGGTGTTCGCAATCGTAACGCCTATCGCCACATTCTCGCCGGCGACGGCGCAATTCATGTGGTGTCTGGCCTTTCTCTCGCCGGTCGCGGGCTGGATTGCCGAAAGGCGCGTTCGCTAGCGAAGCACCTTGGCCTCGGCTGCCTCAATCAATCTCGTCGCCTCTTCCGAAATTCCCTGCTCCAGCTTCGCCTGAAACAGCTTGCGATCAAGCCCGGGCGGAATCGCCGGCAGATAGGACAGCGTGATGTTGCCGCTATGGATCATCAGCGTCTTCTTGCCCCAGAACAATCCGGAATTATGCGCCGTCGGCAGCACCGGAATGCCGAGATTGGTGTACAGCGCGGCGATGCCGGCCGGCTGGAATGTCATGGGCTCATTGACCGCCTGGCGCGTGCCTTGCGGAAAGATCAGGACCTTGCGGCCCTCGCCGATCGCGCGCCTGGCTTCCTCGATCATCAGCTTGAGCGCCTGCCGGCCGGCCGACCGGTCGACCAGGATCATCGGATAGCGGTGCAGGAACCAGCCGACGACCGGCAGGTTGAGCAGTTCCTTCTTGGCGACAATGCTGGCCTCGGGAAAAATCACGCAGAGCGCAACCGTCTCCCATAGCGATTGGTGATTGCAGGCGATGATGCAGGGTCCGTCAGGAACGTTCTCGCGGCCCTGCTCCCGGTAGTCCAGCCCGACGACGTATTTCAGAAGAAACACGACGCCATGCGACCACAATTGAGACACCGCGCGAACCTTGGCGCTGCTCGCATCGAAAACCCGCAACAGGGGTATCGCCGGCGACAGGATCAGCGTCCAGATCACCACCAACGTATCGAATACGACCGACCTCAGATAATGCAACGATTGTATCCTTTTGCGCGTCCACCATTGACCGGCCCCAAATACCGCACTTTGCCGGCGTTGCATAATTTCAGACCGGCCGAATGGCAGGCTCCCCAAAGAAATATCCGTTTCGCCGTGGACCCGCCCGAATTGTCTATCTAGGATTGCCGCGTGCTGGCCCTGGAAAAGATCACGATCTCCCCGCGCCTCACCTTCGACGCCCTGGTCGCGGGCGACCCGGGTGCGCCGCTGGTGCTGCTGCTGCACGGCTTTGCCGAATCGATGCATTGCTGGCGCGCGCAGGTCGCAGCGCTCGGCGATATGGGCTACCGCGCCATTGCGCCGAGCCAGCGCGGTTACTCTCCCGGCGCGCGGCCGGATCCACGCGAGTTCTCGCATTATCTGATCGACCGCCTGATCGACGACGCCATCGCGATCGTCGCCGCAGCAGGTCATGGCGACGGGCGTTTTCACCTCGTCGGACATGACTGGGGCGGCAGCATCGCCTGGGGGCTCGCCAATCGCGCGCATGAGCGGCTGGCCTCGCTCACCATCCTGTCGCGGCCACACCCGAACGCGTTCAACCGCGCGCTGTACATGGTCGACGGCGAGCAGGCGAGCCGCTCACAGCATCACAAGGCGTTTCTTGAGCCTGACGCCGCCGACATCGTGCTATCAGACAATTGCAAATGGCTGCGCGATCGCCTGACCGCCAATGGCGTTCCCGCAGATGCGATCGAGCAACATCTTGCCGTGCTGGGCAACAAGGACGCGATGGAGGCGGCGCTGGCCTGGTATCGCGCCCGCGGCGCGATCCGCGGACCGCTCGGCCCGATCCGCGTCCCGACGCTGTATATCTGGGGCGATGCCGACGACACCGTCGGCCGCGTCGCCGCCGAAGGCACGGGGGACTTCATCGCCGCGCCCTATCAATTCGAAGTGCTGCCCGGCGTCGGGCATTTCGCGGCCGACCAGGCACCCGAGCGGGTCAGCGAATTGTTACTGGCGCATATCGAGGCGCATCCGGCCTGACGGAACCTGATGCCCATAAAAATGTTGTCCTGCAGCAATTGGAGCATGACGACATGACCGACGAACGACCTTCCAGCGCGCAGACGCCTTCGAAACCTGCACTTCCCGGGACACCGTCCTCGGCCGTGCAACCGTCACCGCCAAGCAGTCCGCCGCTGCACCATGACGGGTTGGAATTGATCCGCGACAGCAACACCTGATCGCGCCAACAAAAACGCGGCGGAAGATCAAATCTTCCGCCGCGTTCTGACGTTCGATCGAAGGTTGGCGTCTTACTTCTTGTCGATGTTCCAGAAGATCGGCGTCGCCGGTCCGTCGAGCACACCGCTCAGCGATTTCCGCCATGCGCTCGGCGCGAGATACTGGCCGAGCGGCACGTAGATCACCTGCTCATAGGCCTGCTGCTGAATCTCAGCCGCGACCTTCTTCTGCTCCTCCGGCGAGGCTGAGCGCGCGTAGGTATCCTTGAGCTGTTCGATCTTGGCGTCTTCCGCCCAACCGAACCAGCCGCCCTTGGTGCCGCGGCCGCCGATCGATGCGTTGGCGATCGGGTTCATCACGTCGGCGCCGACCCAGTTGGTGAAGAACATGTTCCAGCCACCTTCCTTCGGCGGCTTCTGGCTGGCGCGGCGGGCGACCACGGTCTGCCAGTCGGTCGCCTGCAGGTCGACCTTGAAGCCGGCATCGCGCAGTTGCTGCGCCACCACGATCGGCTGCGCCTTCAGGGTGACGACGTCGCCAGGCGCCATGATCACGATCGGCGTGCCGTCATAGCCGGATTCGGCGAGCGCCTTTTTCGCATCCGCCAGGCCATTGCCCTTGATCAGCGTCTCGCCACCGACTTCGGTCGCGAGCGGCGTGCCGCACACGAAGAACGCGCCGCAGATCTTGTAATATTCGGGATTGCCGACCAGCGCATCCAGCACGGGCTTCTGATTGATCGCCAGCAACGCGGCGCGGCGAACCTTGACGTTGTCGAACGGCGGATGGAGGAAGTTCATCCGGCCGAGCGTCTGGAAGCCGAGCTGGTTCAGCGTCTCGATCTTGATCTCCTTGTTGGCGGCGAGCACCGGCAACAGATCGAACGACGGGTTCTCGATGAAATCGATGTCGCCGGATTGCAGCGCGTTCACCGCGGTCTGCGCGTCCGGCATGGTGATCCATTCGACACGATCGACCTTCACCACCTTGCCGCCGGCGGTCCAGCTCGCCGGCTCCTTGCGCGGCACATAGTCCGCATTCTTCTCATAGACGGCCTTCACGCCCGGCTGGAAATCCGCGGTCACGAACTTGAAGGGACCCGATCCGATCTGCTCCTTCATCTGCTGGCCCGCCGGCGTTTCCGCCATGCGCTTGGGCATCATGAACGGCGTGTAGGATGACGGCTTGCCGATCGATTCCAGCACCAGGCCGTAGGGCTCCTTCAATTTCAGCGCAAAGCTCTTGGCGTCGATCGGCTCGATGCTGGCGACGAAATCCATCAGCTTCTGGCCCATATTGTCGGCCTTGCCCCAGCGCTTCAGCGAGGCCACGCAATCTTCCGCCGTGACCGGCGCGCCGTCATGCCATTTCAATCCGTCGCGCAGGGTGAAGGTGTAAGTCAGCTTGTCGTCCGAGACCTTCCAGTCCGCCATCTGCGGCGTGACCTTGAAATTCGAATCCGTCGCCAGCAGCGTGTCATAGACCATGTAGCCATGATCGCGCGTGATATAGGCGGTGGTGAACAGCGGATCGATGATGCGCAGATCGGAATGCATCACCGCGGTGATGGTCTTGCCGGCCGCATAAGCCTGCGAGGTCAGCGCCACCGAAAGTGCAGCGACCGACAGTGCCGCAGCCATCGCGGGACGTTTCCAACGTGTGATGTGGAACATTCGAATTTCTCCTGACGTGAAACTGTTCAAAGCCCGATGATTCATTATGCATGCGGTTCGTTATTTGGGCGAACTAACACGCTGTAAATCTTGGATATTTGAGACTTGCATCAAGCGCGTGGCGCGTCAATCCGGTTTTAATGCTGTGAAATGCGCGCGAGCTCGCGTTCATGTTTCACTTTACAAATTCGTCGCAGATCATTCTCGTGAGCCTTCACGTCCAATTCGCTCGTTCGACAGCCAACAAAAGCTCGAGAAAAGCTCAAGACAAACCCGAGAGAAAACCATGAACCCAGCCAATCTTCCCTTTGATTCCGAGGCCATGCTGCAGGGACTGCGCGGCTGGGTGGAATGCGAAAGTCCGACCTGGGACGCAAGCGCGGTCGAGCGCATGCTCGACATCGCCGCGCGCGAAATGGCGATCATGGGTGCGACCATCGAGCGCATCGCCGGCCGGCAGGGGTTTGCCGGCTGCGTCCGCGCCCGCTTTCCCCATCCCAAACAGGGCGAACCGGGCATCCTGATCGCGGGACACCTCGACACCGTGCATCCCGTCGGCACCATCGAGAAACTGGCCTGGCGCCGCGAGGGCAATAAATGCTTCGGCCCCGGCATCTTCGACATGAAGGGCGGCAACTACCTCACGCTGGAAGCAATCCGGCAACTGGCCCGCGCCAGCTTCACGACCCCGCTGCCGATCACGGTGCTGTTCACGCCGGACGAGGAAGTCGGCACGCCCTCGACCCGCGACATCATCGAAGCCGAAGCCGCGCGCAACAAATACGTGCTGGTGCCGGAGCCGGGCCGGCTCAATAACGGCGTCGTCACCGGACGTTATGCGATCGCGCGCTTCAACCTGGAAGCCATCGGCAAGCCGAGCCATGCCGGTTCGACACTTTCCTCGGGCCGCTCCGCAATCCGCGAAATGGCCCGCCAGATCATTGCCATCGACGGCATGACGATGGACGACTGCACTTTCTCGGTTGGCATCGTGCATGGCGGCCAATGGGTCAATTGCGTCGCCACTACCTGCACCGGCGAAGCGCTGAGCATGGCCAAGCGCCAGGCCGACCTCGACCGCGGCGTCGAACGCATGCTGGCGCTATCAGGCACCGCCAACGACGTCACCTTCAAGGTGACCCGCGGCGTCACAAGGCCGGTCTGGGAGCCGAATGCCGGCACCATGGCGCTGTATGAAAAGGCGCGTGGGATCGCGCGGGAAATGGGCCTTGAACTGCCCCATGCCAGCGCCGGTGGCGGCTCCGACGGCAATTTCACCGGCGCGATGGGCGTCCCCACCCTCGATGGCCTGGGTGTTCGCGGCGCCGACGCGCATACGCTGAACGAGCATATCGAGGTCGACAGCCTGGCCGAACGCGGCCGGCTGATGGCGGGGCTGCTGGCGACGCTGGCGTGACAGCCAGGCAATATAGAAAAAAATCGTCATGACCGCTGTTGCCGGGCATGACGGCTATGTGCTGTCTTAGGCCTCGATGGCATGGGACTTGCTGAACTGGTACGCTGGTGGCAGGAACTCGGGGTCCATGACCGACGCTGCCGATTGGCCCACAAATCTCGATTGACTCGCAATCTAACGGATCAAGATGCTCGGATATTTGCTTCGCCGTATCCTCGCCGCCGTCCCCGTGATGGGCGTCGTGGCGCTGTTTGTGTTTCTGCTCCTGCGGCTGACGCCGGGCGACCCTGCCGCGATCCTGGCCGGCGAGAATGCGACGCCGGAACAGCTCGAACGCATCCGCACCTCGCTCGGCCTTAATGAGCCGCTCTACACCCAGTTCTTCACCT
>JBOHIT010000202.1:0-7860 GCA_050726155.1 Bradyrhizobium sp. | reverse complement strand
ACCTTCGCGATGTTCGAGAAGGCCGACGAGCAAACCAAGTTGATGGAGGCACAATGAGTCATTCCCTTGGAATTGTAATCGAGAGTCTGGTGGCGGTGCTGCTGATGCTCACGATCGGCTATTGCATCCTGCTCAACAGCCGGCTGAAGCGGCTGAAGGCGGACGAGCATTCGCTCAAAGCCACGATCGGCGAACTGATCACCGCCACCGAGATCGCCGAGCGCGCGATCGGCGGCCTCAAGCATACCGTTCGCGACGTCAACGAAAATCTCGGCAGCCAGTTGACCGCGGCTTCGCAGATGTCGGCGCAACTCAAGGGCATGCTGGCCGAGGGCGACGGGGTCATCCGCCGTCTCTCCAAGATCGCCATTGCCGCGCGGCCGTTGGCCTCCGAGCCGGAAGCCGCAGCCCCCAAGATATCGACCGCGAAAGCGGTTGCCGCGGCGGCTGAAGCATTCGCCGAACGCCGAAGGGCCAGCGGCCTCGCTGCATGAAATCGTTTCGCGACATACGTGTCATTCCAGTGGTGCTGGTCGCCATCTTCGGCCTTGTGGTGCTGAAGGTGGCCGGCCTCGTCATCGATGGCGGATACGTATTCTCTTATCAGCCAGAGCGGACCGTGGAGACGCCGCCGGTAATTCAGCCGCCACCGGCCAGTCCACCGCAGCAGGCGAGGAAGTCCTGGGCGCAGGACATGTTGGGCTTTCCGGGCGGCGCCAAGAGCACCAAGGCTGATTCCGACGACATCACCGGTTCGGTGCCCGCTCCTCCGAAGGAACCTCCGAAGCCGGCGGCACCCGTCGCTGCCGACCCGCCGCCGCAGCAGAGCGGCACGGTGGTGTTTCCTGAACCCAACCAGCAATCGGTATCGCCGTCGGAGCGCGCCATCCTCGAGCGGCTGCAGGCCCGCCGCCAGGAACTGGAGCAGCGCGCGCGCGAAGTCGAGATCCGCGAGAGCCTGCTGAAATCGGCCGAGAAGCGCATCGAGGGGCGCGTCGAGGAGATGAAGGCCACCGAAGCGCGGATCACCACCGCGACCGGGCAAAAGGCCGAAACCGATGCCGCCCGCTTCAAGGGCATCATCACCATGTATGAGGGCATGAAGCCAAAGGACGCCGCCAAGGTGTTCGACCGGCTGGAGATGTCCGTGCTCTACGAAATCGCCTCCCAGATCGCGCCGCGCAAGATGTCCGACATTCTCGGCCTGATGCAGCCAGAGTCGGCCGAGCGGCTGACCGTGGAGCTGGCGCGCCGCGCCGGGACCGACAAATCCGCCTCCACGGCCGAATTGCCGAAAATCGAAGGCAAGATGCTGCCGCAAAAAACCAATTGACGCGGATATTTAACAAAACCTTAAGCCGGCCAATTCAAGATTCAGACGCGAAGGCGAGGGCGCTTCGCCGCTGAATCGTTGAGGCCAAGAGACATCCTGGATGGGGCAAAGGGCTGCCGCTGGAATTGGGTCGCAAGGCCGCGCATTGGCGCGGATGGCCCGGCGCTGCCTTGACGTAGCTTTGGGCCTCCGGTCCCTCTTCGCGATCCTGCTGCTGCTCGCCGGCCTGACGACAGCGTCCCCGGTCCGCGCCGAGGATCCCGTCAAGGGCGAGGCGACGTTCTCGTCGTCCGGCGGCTACGCGCGGTTGGTGCTGAAGCTCGCCGAGGACGTCGAGTCCGACGTCATCACCGCCGGCTCGATCATCGTGATCCGCTTCAAGCGTCCGGTGGATATTCCCGTCGACAAATTGAGCGACGCCGTGCCCGATTATGTCGGCTCGGCGCGGCGCGATCCCGACGGCTCGGCGATCCGGTTGTCGCTGGCGCGGCGGGCGACGATCAACACCATGACGGCCGGCGAACGGATCTTCGTCGACTTCCTGCCCGATAGCTGGACCGGCCCGCCGCCCACGCTGCCGGCAGACGTCATTCGCGAACTCGCGGCACGGGCACGAGCGGCCGAGCGTGCGCTTCGCGTCCAGCTTGCGGTCGCCGCGGCCAAGAAGAAACCGCCGGTGCGCGTCCGCGCCTCGGTGCAGCCGACCTTTGTCCGCTTCGTTTTTGAAATGCCCAACGGGGTCAACGTTTCTTCGGTGCTGAACGACCAGAAGCTGACGCTGCAGTTCAATAACGTGCTCGCGTTCGATCTTGCCGATGCCAAAGTGGCGGCGCCGCCGAATATCGCCTCGATCACCCAGCGCACCGATAACGATTCTTCCGCGGTCGATATCGTGCTGATCGGCGAAGTCGACGTGCATTCGTTCCGCGAAGAGAAGAACTACGTCATCGATGTCGCCTTCCAGCAGGTGGACAAGCCGGCGGCGGAACAGGCGCCGGGCCCGGCTGCAGCCCATGCGCCGGCGTCGGCCAAGTCGGGGGTGGCCGCGCAGATCGCCGCCGCGCAGGCCGTCGCCCATGGCAAGCCGCTGAACGATTCCATACCGCCGCAGCTGCCCGCGCAACTTCCGCCCGTTACGTCGGAGGCGGTCGCCGAACAAGCCAGGATCGAGATCAAGCCCGGCGAGCCGCAGCAGGCGGCGCTGGCAGCATCCGAGACCGCGCCGCGCACGTCCGAGAAGATGGTGCCGGTCGTCGAGCACACCGCGCCCGCAGTTGAGACAGCGCCGGTTGTTGAAAAGATGCCCGCGGTGTCCGAGAAGCCAGCGCCCGCGGCGGAGAAAGAGCCCGCGGCGGAGAAGATCGTCTCCGTGGAGATGCCGAAAGCCGCAGCGGCTGCGGAAGAAAACCCCGCGGCCGCGGTGGAGGCGCCCAAATCCACGACGCCGAAGAAGAGCGCGGCGGCCGCCGAGGCCCCGAAGAAAGCCGAAGCACCTGCCGCTACCGTCGAAGCGATGCGCGACAGCGACGGCCTGCGCGTGACCTTCGCCTTCACCACGCCGACGCCTGCGGCCATGTTCCGCCGTGCCGACACGGTGTGGCTGGTGTTCGACCGGAACGGCCCGATCGATGTCGAATCGATCCGCGCCAAGGGTGGCGCCATCATCAGCGATGTCAGCCGGTTACCGCTGGAAAAAGGCCAGGCCATCCGCATTCGCCTCAACCGACCGCAGATGCCGTCGCTTGAAAGCGATGGCCGCACGGCGGGCATCAGCTGGACGCTGACCTTTGCCGATCGTGTGCAGGCGCCGCCGCTGCCGCTGCAGGTGTTGCGCAACATCACCGATCGGGCGCTGGCCAATGTCAGCGTGCCGCTGGCCAATCCCGGTCTCATGCATCGGCTGGTCGATCCCGACGCCGGCGACACGCTGCTGGTGGTCACCGCACCGCCGCCGACCCGTGGTTTCATCAAGCGGCAGGACTTCGTCGAACTGTCGCTGCTTGAATCCGTCCACGGCGTCGTCATTCACCCGAATTCGGATGACATCACCGCCGAGGTCGGGTCCGACAAGGTGATGCTCGGCCGGCCGGGAGGCCTGACGCTGTCTTCGGCCGATGTCGCTGCCGAACGCGCCACCGCCGCGGTGCGGCCGCTGTTCGACGCCAACGAATGGCGCAAGAACCGCGACGAGAAGTTTATTCCGCGGCTGGATACGCTGATCAAGGCGGTGGCCGCCGCCGGCGATGACGGACTGGCGCAGGCCCGGCTCGATCTTGCCAATTTCTACATGTCGCGGGGGATGTTTCACGAAGCGAGGGGGGTCACCAACCTGATCCTCTCGGATTCCAAGATTGGAAATGAAGACGCGGCCGTCGTCATGGTCAATGCGGTTGCCAGCATCCTGATCGGCCATCCCGAGCGAGGGCTGAAGGGCCTCGCTAATCCCGTGATCGGCAACGGCTATGATTCCCAATTATGGAAGGCGCTCGCCTTCGCACGCCAGGGCAAATGGGCGGATGCGCGCGAGAAGTTCAAGAACGCCGAATTCTCGATCGCCGCGTTGCCGCTGGAAATGCAGCGCATCGTGACCGCGGATGCGATGCGGGCGTCGCTCGAGGTGAAGGATTACGCCGGAGCCTCGCGCCGCCGCAGCGAGCTCGACGTGGTCGGCATTCCCAAGGAAATGAAGCCGGAGATCGCGGTGCTGCGTGGACGGCTGGCCGAGGCGCTCGGCCACGACAAGGACGCGCTCGACGCCTACCGGTTCGCGGCGAACTCGTCCGACCGGCCCGCGGCCGCCGAAGGCAAGCTGCTGGAAGTCCTGCTCCGCCAGAAGCGCGGCCAGCTCCCGCAGGCCGAGGTGCTGCGCGAACTGGAGACGCTGTCGGCGATCTGGCGCGGCGATGGGATCGAGGTGAAGACACTGGCCGTGCTGGCGCAGATTTATGGCGAGACCAACCGTTTCGAGGAATCGCTGGCCGCGACCAGGACGGCGACCCGGCTGCATCCGAATTCCGAACTGTCGCGGCAGAGCCAGGATGCGGCATCCGCGCTGTTCGCACAGTTGTTTCTCGGTCCCAGGGGCGAGGACATGAAGCCGATCGACGCGCTCGGCGTATTCTACGAGTATCGCGAACTGACGCCGATCGGCCGTCGCGGCGACGAGATGATCCGGCGTCTGGCCGACCGCCTGGTTGCGGTCGACCTGCTCGATCAGGCCGCCGAGTTGCTGCAGTACCAGGTCGACAAGCGGCTGGAGGGGGCTGCGCGGGCGCAGGTGGCGGCTCGCCTTGCGATGGTCTACCTCACCAACCGCAAGCCGGATCGCGCGGTTGGCGCGCTGCGCACCACGCGCATCGCCGATCTCTCCGGCGAGTTGCGGCAGCAGCGGCTGCTGCTGGAGGCGCGCGCGCAAAGCGATGTCGGACGCCATGACCTGGCGCTCGACATCATCTCCAACATCACCGGGCGCG
Organism: Bradyrhizobium sp.; assembly: GCA_050726155.1. Taxonomy (GTDB): domain Bacteria; phylum Pseudomonadota; class Alphaproteobacteria; order Rhizobiales; family Xanthobacteraceae; genus Bradyrhizobium. The sequence continues at coordinate 3,054 of JBOHIT010000202.1, read as the reverse complement.
AGGCGATCAGGCTGCGTTCCGACATCTACTGGGCGTCACGGCGGTGGCGTGAGGCCTCCGAACAGATCGAACTGTATTATGCCGATCGCTGGCGCGACTTCAAACCGCTGAACGCGGTAGAGAAGGGCGACGTGATCCGTGCGGTGGTCGGATATGCGCTCGCAGAGGACGCGATCGGGCTAGGGCGCTTCCGCGAGAAATATGCGCCACTGATGTTGGGCGATACCGACCGGATGGCGTTCGATCTCGCCAGCAAACCGGCCGCGGCCTCCAGCGCCGAGTTTTCCGCGATCGCGAAGATGGCGGCGAGCGTCGACACGCTCGATGGCTTTATCCGTGAAATGAAGGTCCGCTTCCCCGACGCCGCCACCACCGCCCGCGCGCCGGTGTCACCTGACATGGCCAAGGGCGAGCCGGTCCATACCGGCTCCTTGCCCGCGATTTCAGGCGTGAAGCAAGCCGGGGCGGTGAGATAGCGGTTCGCTTCGCGCTCTAGGCAACCCCGCCGGGTTTGGGCTTTAATGGGCCATCCGCGCCGTATCGCGCGGTCCGAAACCGCGAACCTTTCCTGCCGCCTTGGAAGATGATCGTTCGATGCCGCTGACCCGGGGACGCATTGTAGGCCATGACAACGAACGTCTGGCGTTCAAGTTCACCATGCAAAATGGCGACGAGACGATCGATTGCCAGATCAGTGACGCCGCCATGGACGAGCTTGCCGGCGTCAAGGGCACCGAGAGCCTCGCACGGCAGGCGCAGTTCATGACCTTGCGCGATGCGGTCGAGCGCATCGCCTCCGATATGTTCGATGCGGCGCCGGCCGTGAAGGGCTATGTCGTCCGGATATTCACCAAGCACATCGCGAAATAGCGGCTCCCGGCGCGGCGGGTTCCGTGTCCGGGATCAACTACGGCAGCGGATTGGCGCGGCAAGGTAGCGCGCCGCGGCTTTCGTCCCCTCGACAGATGGCTTCCGAACCGGCAACCTGCGCGCATAAAACCAAAGACACCATCGGGGGAGCCGTCGCCATGAGCAAGCCACTCAAGACCGAAGCCGAACTCATTGCGATGGCACGGGCGGAACTGAATGCTCACGTCGACGGGCCCGACGGAATTGTCATCTCGGTTCTCCGCGACGGCGAAAGCTGGGAGTTCCGCGCCACAGCCGACGCCGCCACGGTCGCAAAAGCCGGTTATCCCGAACGGGTCGCGATGCTGGTGCAGATCGGCGACCACCTCAGCAAGCAATACGATTTCGAGGGGTGAGTTTTCTCGTGGGCAGACCGCCAGATGTGCGCAGGATGCCAGCCGGTTCTCCGGTTCGCTGAGATGATGGAATCATGAGTTTCGAGATTCTTGGCGAGATTTCGGACATTGAGACGTTTGCCGTCGGCTCCGGTATCCGCGAGATCGCCAGACTGCGGAAAATCTATGGACGCGGCCGGTGGCGTAAACGCAAGGGCATCGCTCGCGTTCGACTTATTAATGGCACTGTCCATCTGGCTGAAGTACACTGGTACGAAGCCACCGGTATTGGCCGTAAGGAATTGAAGATCAAGAACCTGCTGTGAAAGCCCGAAAAATGCCAAAGCCCATGTCGAGACAATTGGTCGTCTGCGTTGATAGCGCAGATTATCAAGCGTCGCTTGAAGCGCGAAAGATTTATGTGGCGCTCCGCGACGCTGACGCCGAGAAGCAGGGGCTGCTCCGCATCATCGACGAGTCCGGAGAAGATTACCTTTATCCAAAAGCGCTCTTTCGGACGATCGCGCTGCCGCAATCAATCAGGAAGGCTGTCTTGGCTGCCTGAGGGAGCCGGCATCTGGTATGCTGATCGGCGACCACCTCGGCAAGCAACGAGGGCCGACAGTCCGACACGGTCCTAATCCGCGGGCCGTCGGACGGCGTAGGCGGTGCGAAGTCCCGGCACGAAGCCGCAAGCCTCGTAAAATCGATGCACCCGCGGGTCGGCCCGGCCGCTTTGCATCAGGACCTGATAGCAATCCTGCTTCCAGGCTTCGGCAAGGGCTGCAGCGACCACCGCGCGGCCATGGCCGCGTCCCTGAAAATCGGGATGAGTGGCGACGTTCTCGAGAATGCCGAACTGACGACCGCCGCGCAGCAGATTGGGGGTGGTGATGAGCATGCAGGTTGAAACGATTCTACTGTCTGCATCCGATACGAAGATCAATAATCCTTCGCGCGCCAGCGTCTGCGCCCAAATTCTTCTAGCTTGCTCCGGTTCTGCACCTTGACTGACGTCGGAATCGGCAAACAGCGCCAGCAGCGCGCCGAGATCGTTGGAATTTACCGGTCGCGCAGTTGGCATCTGTGAGCCCCTTGATTGAAACCAATTCGATCCCAAATCGTATTTCCCAAACCAGCCGAATAGCGAGAGACGGATCAAGTTTAATGCAGACTTCCAGGAAGAATACACGCGGATCGCTGGTTCCGTTCGTAGTGGCCGTCGTGGTCGCGGTGCTCGGCACGGCTGCCTTTTTCGTGCTGGAATTCGGCACCAAAGACGAGATTGCGCGCGACGGCATCAGCATGGTCACGTCGGCTGCGGCTGACAGGGCGGGCGCCACCGCGCTCCCGACCGTGGATTACAACGCCGCGGATCAGAAGCGGTCTTCACTTTTCCGGATCCTGCGCTAGAGCCTCATTCCGATGCAATCGGAACGAGGCTCTAGATTTTTATGTGACGCGTTTTCTTGACGCGAACCGGTGCCCACTTCGCTGGAAAACGCTTTAAGTCCCGTAACTCTGCACCAGGCTTCCCGCCACCAGCGACCAGCCGTCGACCAGCACGAAGAAAATCAGTTTGAACGGCAGTGACACCACGACCGGTGGCAGCATCATCATGCCCATCGACATCAGCACCGACGCGACCACGAGGTCGATGATCAGGAAGGGCAGGAACAGCAGGAAGCCGATCTCGAAGGCCCGCTTCAGTTCGGAAATCATGAAGGCCGGCACCAGAATGCGCAGCGACATGTCTTCCGGCGTCGCCGGCGGCGGCTCGCGCGACATATCCATGAACAGCTTGAGGTCC
>JBOHIT010000201.1:0-7982 GCA_050726155.1 Bradyrhizobium sp. | reverse complement strand
TTCCCAGGATTTCGTTGTGAACCGCTACTGGAAGCGGCGCCACAGAATCCACAGAGCAAACCACACGTCCAGCGCCCAGTCTGCCAACGCCAGTGCGTCGATCGACTCGAACAACTTCCTGCGTTGTAACTCTCCTCGCCTTGATCTGAGTCTTGGCAATATGGGTCACCAAGCAGATCAGGCTGGCGCCATTTGGCGTCTTGGCGTGGAAGATATCCCCGACGACGAGTTTCTGAAGCAGCGCCTTGCGCTCAACTAACATTTACTTTCCGATCAAGCTCGTGCGGCGGATTAGCCGAAGGCGTAATCCGCCATTTCGGGTCGATCACCACGCGTGATCGCCGTGACCATTTCTTCTGCTGGCCAATTGCGCACGCGCGGTCATAATTCGACGTAGCGTTGGATAGCACAGGACACATTTGCGATGTAGCCGGGGCGGTGGATTACCGCCCGCACGCGGAGGCATCGACGCGAGCAATCCGCACGAACTGTGCACCGCGGTATTGATCCGCCCATTTTCGTACCTATATCGCTTTTGTGCGGTGGCGCCTCGCGCCGTCGCTGCCCTCTTTGGGCGTTTCCTCCCTAGACTTGGGCCGCTTGTTCATTCAAGTGGCCCTTTTTCTTGTGTGCGTGGACATGCCGTCGGTGCGGCGGATTGAGCCGCCTGTACACATTACGCAGCACCATCATTGTAGGGGGGTGGGTAAGTGCTGCATCAGTGTGTCCTGAGCGAATAGATGGATTGCTTCGCTCCGCTCGCAATGACGCGGGCGGCGCAGGCGGCGATACCGAGAGAGTTTTGCGCGCGGCCTTACGAGGCTTTGCCGGATACGCGCGCAGCCTCGGCCGATGGCTGAGCCGGCGACCGGCCAACGCGCCTGAGCATCGCGCTCGCGCGCTCGGCGCTGTAGTCGAGCAGCCAGCGCCCGAACGCCGGCGGTGACAGCGCCCGGGCGTAGAAAAATCCCTGAATGACGTCGCAGCCAAGTTCGGTCAGCCAATCCCGCTGCCCGTCGGTTTCGACGCCTTCGGCAACGACGGTGAGGTGCAGGCTCTGGCCTACCCGTACCACGGTGGTGACGATCGCCCGTGCGCTGGGATCGCTCTCGACATCGCGCATGAAGCTGCGGTCGATTTTGAGTTCGCGGATCGGCAGATGCGCGAGCCGGCTCAGGCTCGAATAGCCGGTGCCGAAATCGTCCAGAGACAGGCCGACGCCCAGCGTGCGAAGCGCATTCATGGTCTCGATTGCAACCGAGCGCTCGTTCATGATGACGCCTTCGGTGATCTCGAGCATCAGCACTTCCGGCGGCAAGTCATGATCGGCGAGGATGCCGCCGACGGCAGCGGCGAGATTCGCGTTCTGGAAATTGATCGGCGAGAGGTTGACTGACACACAGGGAATATCCACGCCTGCGGCACGCCATTCCGCCATTTGCCGGCAGGCCTCGCGGATCGACCACATTCCGATCTGCTCGATCAGTCCGGTCTCTTCGGCGAGCGGGATGAACTTTGAGGGCGAGACTTCGCCCAGCACCGGATCATACCAGCGCGCCAGCGCCTCGACGCCATGGATGGCGCCGTCGCTGGTGCGGATCTGCGGCTGATACTGCAGTTGCAGGAGATCGTTGGCGATCGCGCCACGCAGCGCGGCGCTGTACTCCAGCCGCTGCTCGGCGAGCCGGTCCATGTCGGCGCTGAAGAAGCGGAACGTCGAGCGGCCGGCCTGCTTGGCCTTGTACATCGCGGCATCGGCCTGCTGGATCAGCGTATCGATATCGGTTGTGTTGTCCGGATACATGCTGATGCCCACACTGGCGGACATCGCCACCTGTTTGGATCCGATCTGCAGCGGATTGACCAGAGCTTCCGTAATCCGCGACGCCATCAGGGAAGCTTCGGCGGCGTTACGGTTCGGCAGCACGATCACGAATTCGTCGCCGCCGAGGCGCCCCAGCATGTCGCCGGGCTGGATCTGCGCGCGTAGACGCTGGGCAAACCCGACCAGCAATTCGTCGCCGGCCGAATGTCCCAGCGTATCGTTGACGTCCTTGAAATTATCGACATCGAGAAACGCCAGCGCTACGTGCTTGCCTTCGGGGCAGGCCTGCGTGGCTTCGGCGATCAGATCGCGCAGACGCGCACGGTTCGGCAAGCCGGTCAGCATGTCGTAATAGGCGAGCCGCGCGATCTGGGCGCGGGCTTCCTTGCGCTCGATCGCGAGCGCGCTGAGATCGACGCAGGCGTCGACGATGCGTTGATGCCAGCGGCTCGGCGCGCGGCATTCCCTGAAATAGAACGCGAAGGTGCCGATCACGCGGCCGTCCTTGGCCTTGATCGGCGTCGACCAGCAGGCGCGCAGGCCTACTTGCAGCGGCCGGGCCTTGTACTGTTGCCAGCGCGGATCGGTGTCGAGATCCATCGCCAGCACTGGCTTGCCGAAAAATGCGGCCGATCCGCAAGAGCCGATATCCGGACCGATCGCGACGCCCTCCAGCGCCCTGGAATAGTCGTCGGGCAGGCTGGGGGCACCCAGCGGATGCACCAATCCGCCGGCGTCGATATAGAGCAGCGAGGAAACCACATCGGGCGCGATTTCCTCGACCCGCCGGCACAGCCGGTCGGCGATCTCGGTAATCGGGATTTCATCGGCCAGCGCGCCCATGATCAGTTGCTGCAGCGACCGCAACTGCTTGCTCTCGGTGATGTCGGTCAAAAGGCCGAACATGTATTTGGTCTGGCCGCGCTCGTTGCGGAACGCCTTGACGCTGGCCGAGATCCAGATCTCGTCGCCGCGCTTGTCATAGGCGAGGATTTCCTCCTCGCCGCCAGCCTCGACATCGATCCAGCGCTGCAACCTGGCCAGCGCCCTGCGGCGGGTATGCCGGCCCACAATCAATTCGCCGGCCGGCCGGTCCTTCGCTTCCTCGGCCGAGTACCCGAACATCGCGGTAAACGCGGCGTTGGTATAGACGATCTTGAAGTCGCGGTCGGTGACGACAACGGCGCGGTTGGTCTTGTCGGCGACCAGTTCGAGCACTGCCATCCGCTCGCGGCGCACGACATCCCGGGTGACATCCCGAACATGCGCGATGGTGTGGCTTTGACCGCCGGCCTCGACGCTGGAAAACGACAGCGCGATGCGACGGCGGCTGCCATCGCTGTGCTCGATCGTGATTTCGGATTTGCGATCCTGATGGCTGTCGTTGTCGCCGGGCTGGGGCAGGTCGCCCAGTCCCAGCCGGCCGACATGGCAATCAAGCACTTCGACGCGATCCAGGCCCCAGATCAACTCGGCGGCGGCGTTGAAATGGCTGACGCGAAGATCGCTGTCGATGATGACGACGGCGTCCATTGCCCGCTCAAGCGCGGCGAGCAGGACGTCCGGATTTTCGACCGAGGGATATTCGCGTCCGTTCATCGTTCAACCCTGGCGCCTGCGAACCTGTCGAGGCCGGTGCCTGTGCACCAAGGTGAAAAGCCTATGGCGCATGGGTATTGAAATGGTTGTACGATGCGCTGTCGTCGCGTGGAAACAAATCATCCTTAAGATTTCGATAACAAAAGGTCATGATCGGGAGCAGGATTCCCCAGGCGCGCGAGCACAGCCTTGAACGCAAAAAAAAGTGCCGGCAACCATGGCTGCCGGCACCCGTCTATCGGCTTCGATGCCTCAGTAAACCAGACCGGTTCCCGGCGGCTTCTCAAGCGCGGCGGCGAGCGAGCGATACTCCTCGCTCGACGTGCCGGCCAGCGCTGCGATCTTGTTGAGGTGGTACTGCGCGGATTCGCGGTTGCCCTGTTCGACCTGCCAGAGGCCGTAATACTGCCAGGTCTTGACGTGGTTCGGATCGGCCTTGAGCGCGCGCTCGTACCAGACCTGCGACACCTTGTAGTCGCCGAGCTGGCGATAGGAGTAGCCGATCAAATTGGCGACCGCTGCGCTGTCGTCACGGCCGAGCGCCTTCAACTGTTCGATCGCCGAGGTGTAGTCGTGGCGGTCGTAGATGGTGGTGTAAGCCGCACGATAACCGGTCGCAAATGCGGTTTCCTGAATGCTCGGGCGGACTTCGCTGGATTTCTTTTTCTTCTTGCCCTTGTCCGACTGCGGCGGCGGCGGATCGTTGTCGGGCGCCGCGTAGACCGCGGTAACGACGGGAGCCGCCGCCAGCGTCACCGACAGCAGCGCCAGCGTCAAAAGCCTGATAGCAAGTTTGGTCATGCGTCTCTCCAGTTCAACACAATCGGGAAATCCGACTTCGCGAAATCAGTAGGTGAGGCCGGTACCCGGTGGCTTTTCGAGGGCGGCGGCGAGCGAACGATATTCCTCGCTGCCGGCGCCGGTGAGGGCGGCGATCTTGTTCAGATGATATTGCGCGGAATCGCGGTTGCCTTGTTCGACCTGCCACAGGCCATAATACTGCCAGGTCTTGACGTGGTTCGGGTCAGCCTTCAGCGCGCGCTCGTACCAGACCTGCGACACCTTGTAGTCGCCGAGCTTGCGATAGGAATATCCGATCAGATTGGCGACGGGAGCGGCGTCGTCGCGGCCGAGTGCCTTCAACTGGTCGATCGCGGCGGCATAGTCGCTGCGGTCATAGATCGCGGCATAGGCGGTGCGATAGCCGGCGAGGTTCCTCGGATCCTCGATGCCCGAGCTTCGCGGCTTCTTCTTGGCGGTGTTGTTCTCCGGCGGCGGCGGCGGATCGCCTCCCGCATAGGCCGGGAACACGGGCACGGTGAGCGCCGCGGCGAACATGGTCAGCGTCAAGAGCCTGACGGCAAAGTTGCGCATTTGTCTCTCCTGAGTTCAGCGCCCGGCGATCCTATACCGAAGCTCGCTGATTTGAACACCCGACGGTTGAGAACATTCCCGGCCCACCAGTGCCTTTCCCGTGATCCTGCCCGTGATTTTGCGCTGCGGCCGTGTGACGTCGAGCACATGACGAACATGTCACGCAGATGAACAAAGTCTGCCGTCGCGCTTCAGGATGGGTTCAGCGCGCGGTCGCTAGGGTTGCCTGCATGATCAGCGAGGTCGGTCATCCGGCCGGAAAATCCCGCGATCCCATGGAAGAGGAGACAACCATGTTCAAGACCATTTCCGCAGCGCTGCTCGCCGTGTCCGTTCTCGCCGCACCGGCGCTGGCCGCTTCGCCGGCCAAGTCTTCGCCGGCCAAGTCTTCACCGGCCAAGTCTTCGCCGGCTAAGTCCACGCATGCGCCGGTCATCAAGGCCGAGCAGACCAAGTCGAAGTTCTTCAATGCCAATGCGCGGATGGGCCGACATCACCACAAGCATCTGCGCCATCATCGCCACCACAAGCACATCGGTATGCTGAAGACGCACGGCACGCCGAAACTCGCGATCAAGCACGGATCGCACGCCAAGCGCGGCTGAACCTGATCCGCGGGCGCGGTACGACCCCATTGCCCCCGCTGTGCCTGCGGCTATCCAGCCCACGCCATTGCTTCCCCAATGGCGCTGGGTTGGTGCCGTTTCCAGCGCTTCCGAACGGGGCGCGATAACCGAGATGCGAATTCCATTTTTCCGCCGGCCGGTCTAAAGGGATCAGCAGGGGCAAGTGGAAAAAGTTGCGCTTGGGGACTTCAGCAAAAATCAAGGCGGCGAGAATTGCGGCAATCCTGTTGCTGCCGGTCGCGCTCGCGGCCTGCGCGGGCAGCGACGAGGTCAAGAGCATCACCTATACCGACGATCGCGGCGTCTCCAACCAGCCCTTTCCCAACAATTACAAGAGCGAAGTCCTTTCGTTCATGAAAACCTATCTCAACAACCCGGTTGGCGTGCGTGACGCCGTGATGGCGGAACCGGTCCAGCGCGTCGTCGGCGGGCGGCAGCGCTACATCAGTTGCTTGCGCTTCAATGCGCGCGATTCCGGCGGCAATTACCGTGAGCCGCGCGAGCGCGCGATTCTTTATGTCGATGGCCGGCTCGATCGCATTATTGAAAATGCCAGCGACCCCTGCGCCGGCGCGGTCTATGCGCCGTTTCCCGAACTGGAGAAGCTGACGCGGTAACGCTTCCGCGCCAAGCTCACCGCAAGACCTACGCGGGCTCTTTGGCGACGGGCGACGGGCTTGCCGGCGCGTCCCGCATCGATTTGATCAAATTGTTGCGCAAGCTGACGACAGCCTTTTGCAGCTTTGGGAATTCGTCCGGCGAAAGTCCGGACGCCTTGACCAGATTTTTGCCCCCGCGCTTCTCGCGCAACTCGCGACCGGCGTCGGTCAGGCTGATCAGCACCTGGCGCTCGTCGGTGGCATCGCGCTGTCGGCGCAGGAAGCCCATCGATTCCAGCTTCTTCAGGATCGGCGTCAGCGTGTTGGATTCGAGAAACAGCTTTTCGCCGAGACTCGAGACGGTCTGATTGTCCTGTTCCCACAGCGCCACGATCGCGATGTATTGCGTGTAGGTGAGGCCGAGTTCGTCCAGGATCGGCTTGTAGGCCCGGCCATAAGCGAGGTTGGCCGAATAGATCGCAAAGCAAAGGAAGTCGGCGAGCTTTGGATCCGGGGGGGCTGAATCCGAAGGCATTGGGTTTGAAGGCTTGGTGGTTTTCATCCTGAGGCTCCACACGAGATCGTGACGTCTGAGACCCATATATATCGTATCCGATTAAATCGGAAGGGTTGACATCGGGCGCGGCCAGGATAATTATATCGTATCCGATTTAATCGTGTTAGATATGTAACAGGAAGCCACCATGATCAGGATCGAGAAAGTGCTCTACACCGCCAAGACCCACACTACCGGCGGCCGCTCCGGCGCGTCGCGCAGCTCTGATGGCAATCTGGACATCAAGCTTTCGCCGCCCGGCAGCCATGGTACCGGCACCAATCCGGAGCAACTGTTCGCGGCCGGCTGGTCGGCCTGCTTCGAGGGGGCGATGGCGCGGGTTGCGCGCAACAGGAAGATCGAGCTTCCGGCCGATCTTGCGATCGATGCTGAGGTCGACCTCAGCACGGCCGGCGACGCCTTCTTCCTGCAGGCTCGGCTAAACGTCAGCGTACCCGGCATCGAGCGCGACGTCGCCCGGTCGATCGTGGATGAGGCCCATCAGATCTGCCCGTACTCCAGGATGTCGCGCGGCAACATCGACGTCACGATCAATCTGGTCTGAGCAAAACCCGTCACGGAGAGGCAAACCATGTCCCAGCAAACCAATTTCGATCGCCGCCGCTTCCTTGGCGCCGCGGCCGGCACGCTTGCCGCCGCGCAGTTGTTTTTGGCGGGCTCCGCCGGCGCCCAATCCGGCAACGCCAAACCGGCGACTGTGGTCAAGCGGGGGACGCATACGTCGTTTCCCGTGCTGAAGCAGATCAACGCCGGCGTCCTCAATGTCGGCTACGCCGAAGCCGGTCCCGCCGACGGTCCGCCGGTCATTCTGCTGCACGGCTGGCCTTACGACATTCACGCCTTCGTCGACGTGGCCCCGATCCTGGCCTCGGCCGGCTTCCGGGTGATCGTGCCGCATCTGCGCGGCTACGGCACCACGCGCTTTCTGTCCGCTGATACGCTGCGGAACGGCCAGCAGGGCGCACTCGCGGTCGACGTGATCGACCTGATGGATGCGCTCCGAATCGAGAAAGCCGTCATCGCCGGGTTCGACTGGGGTGCGCGGACGGCGGACATCCTCGCGGCGATCTGGCCGCAGCGCGCCAAGGCGCTGGTCTCGGTGAGCGGCTACCTGATCGGCAGCCAGCAGCTCAACAAGGCGCCGCTGCCGCCCAAGGCCGAGCTTTCCTGGTGGTACCAGTATTACTTCGCTACCGAACGGGGCCGGGACGGCTACGCAAAATACACGCGGGATTTTGCCCGGTTGATCTGGCAAACGGCTTCGCCGAAATGGAATTTCGACGACGCCACGTTCGAGCGCAGCGCGGGTTCCCTCGACAACCCCGATCACGTCGCGATTTCGATCCACAATTACCGCTGGCGGCTCAGCCTGACCGAGGGCG
>JBOHIT010000200.1:0-1768 GCA_050726155.1 Bradyrhizobium sp. | reverse complement strand
AGGCAGACAGGAGCGAGGTAGTTTCGCGCCAGCGGGTTGCGATGCGGCGGAAGTCCTTCAGCCTGTTGAAGGCACTCTCGATGCGCCAGCGTAGTTTGTAGAGGCGCTTTGAGAAGCTGTACGGTTGCTTGCGATTGCTGCGGTTTGGGATGACCGGCTTGGTTCCGCGTTCATCCAGCTCCTCGCGCAATTCGGCGCTGTCGTAAGCCTTGTCGCCGAGCATACGCTTCGGCGGCTTGACCCCGCGGATCAGGCGTTCCGCGACCGGACAGTCGTGCGCTTCACCCTCGGTCAACAGAATAGCAATCAGGCGCCCCTTAGCATCTGCGAGTGCGTGGATCTTCGTGTTGCGCCCTCCACGCGAGCGGCCAACAGCCTGCTTCTGCTCCCACCTTTTCCGCCCGATGCCGAGCGATGTGCTTTGACGTGGGTGGAGTCGATCATCTGCGTGTCCGTCGATCGGCCGTTCCCGGCGAGCTCCCGGAACAGGTTTTCCCATATGCCGCGCCGAGCCCACCGAGCGAAGCGATTGTAGATCGTCGTGGGAGGCCCGTAGGCTTCGGGACAATCGGACCAACGGCAGCCGCTCTTCAGCACGTGAATGATGCCGCTGATAATCCGGCGATCATCCTGTCGCTCGACACCACGCACATCGGTTGGCAAGTGAGGTTCGATCCGCCGCCTGAAGTGGACCCCGGAAATAGGACCAAACGTTAAGGTGTGAAGCGTCCTGCTCTGTCTCAACCGATGGAGTAGGGATATCACGCAAGAAGTTTGATGCCACATTCAAGGCCAGAATTGCCCTGGAGGCACTGCGCGAGGTAGCGACGGTGCCGGAGCTGGCGAAGCGGCACGGCGTTCACCCGAACCAGATTTATGGCTGGAAGAAGCAGGTTCTCGACAACGTGGCGAGCCTTTTCGCGCGCGGCGCGAGCGCTTTGGGGGATGGCGAGGAGGAGCACGAGCGCGAGACGGCGAAGCTTTATACCAAGATCGGCCAGTTGACGGTTGAAAGGGATTTCTTGGCCAGGAGGCCCGGGCGATGAGTGTCCCCGAGCGCAGGGCGATGGTCGAGCGGCCTGGCGAGAATTTGTCGGTTTGCCGGCAATGTGCGCTGCTGAATCTGGCGCGTTCGAGCGTCTATCGCCCCGGGCCGGTCACCGGCGCGGACGATCTGGCCTTGATGCGGCGGATCGACGAATTGCATCTGAAGCGGCCGTTTTACGGTTCGCGGCGAATGGTGTTCGAACTGAACCAGGCAGGCCACGGCATCAACCGCAAGCGCGTGCAAAGGCTGATGCGCGTGATGAGGATCGAGGCGCTGGTTCCGCGCCCCGGCACCAGCAAAGCCGCGCCCGGCCACAAGATCTATCCCTATCTGCTGCGCGGTGTGAGCATCACCGAGCCCAATCATGTCTGGGCCAGCGACATCACCTATATTCCGATGGCGCTTGGCTTTCTGTATCTGGTGGCGATTATCGACTGGGCCAGCCGGGCGGTTCTGGCGTGGCGTTTGTCGAACACGATGGATACGGGCTTTTGCATCGCGGCGCTCGACGAAGCGCTGGCGCGACACGGCGCGCCGAAAATATTCAACACCGATCAGGGCGCGCAGTTCACCAGCGCCGCCTTCACCGGCAGGCTTGAAGCTGCCGGCATCGCGATTTCGATGGACGGACGCGGTCGTTTCATGGACAATATTTTCATCGAACGGTTGTGGCGCTCGATCAAATACGAGGAAGTGCATCTGAAAGCCTATGCTGACGGG
>JBOHIT010000199.1:0-9588 GCA_050726155.1 Bradyrhizobium sp. | reverse complement strand
ACCTTCAGGCGGGGGTCGAGCACGTCGCGCAGGCCGTCGCCGAGCAGGTTCATGCCGAGCGTGGCGAGGCTGATCGCAATGCCCGGAAACAGCATGATCCACCACGCCTGAACCGAGTGATCGCGGCCTTCGGAAATGATGTTGCCCCAGCTCGGTGTCGGCGGCGACGGGCCGACGCCGAGAAAACTCAAGGCCGCTTCGGCCAAGATCGCATAGGCGAACACGAAGGTGGATTGCACCAATAGCGGCCCCATCGCGTTCGGCAGTAGATGCCGCAGCATGATGCGAAGCCCAGATGCGCCGGCGACGCGGGCCGCCTCGATGAATTCGAGTTCGCGCGTCACCAGTGCCGAGCCGCGCACGATCCGCGCGGTGCGGGGAATATAGGCGACGGAAAGGGCGATGATGACGCTGGAAGTATGCGGCCCAAGTGCCGCGGTCAGCCCGATTGCCAGCAGGATCGCCGGCACCGCCATCAGCGCGTCCATCACGCGCATCAACAGCGCGTCGAATTTGCGGTACTGCGCCGAGAGCACGCCGAGAAAGGCGCCGATAAAGCCCGAGATCAGCGCCGTCGCTAAACCGATCCACATCGACAGCCGGGCGCCGTAGACCACGCGGGAAAAAATGTCGCGGCCGAACTGGTCGGTGCCGAACGGAAACGCTGCTTGCGGCGGCCGGAACCGGAATCGAATCCGCATCGCGATCGGGTCATACTGCGCGATGATCGGCGCCAGCAGTGCGGCCAGCACCATGATTGATATGATGATGAAGCCGATCCGGAACGAGCGGTGCCAGGCGAGCTTGCGCAGCAGCCGGTAGCGCTGCCGCGGATTGAGCTGCACGTCGACGGGAGTGGATGCTGCGAGAGTGTCAGCCAAAGCGCACCCGTGGATCGACCAGCATGTAGATGATGTCGACGAGGACATTAATCATGACAAAGGAGAACCCGAAGATCAGCATCGTTCCCTGCACCAGCGGATAATCGCGCGCCAGTATGCCCTGCACGATCAGGCGGCCGATGCCAGGCAGCGCGAACACCTGTTCGACCACGACCGAGCCGCCGATTAGAAGGCTGATGATGATGCCGGTGACGGTGACGACGGGGATCAGCGTATTGCGAAAGGCGTGCTTGGTGATGGTGTGCCACTCGTCGACGCCCTTGGCGCGCGCGGTACGAATGAAATCCTGGTCGAGTACGTCGAGCATGGCAGAACGCGTGATGCGGGCGAGGAAGCCGATCTGGAACAGCGCCAGTACGACCGCGGGCTGGACCAGCGCGCTGAACCACGGCCAGAGGCCTTGCGTGATCGGAACATATCCGGCCGGCGGCAGCCATCCCAGGGTGACGCTGAACAGGATCACCGAGAGGATGCCAAGCCAGAAGCTCGGCATCGAGACGCCGAGTAGCGCCGTGACCATCACGAACGAATCCAGCCAGGTGTTGCGCCAGTAGGCGGCGAGCACGCCGAGGCTGATTCCAGCCGGGAGGGTGATCATGAGCGACAGAAATGCCAGCGACAGGGTCACCGGCAAACGTTCGATAACGGCGCTGATCACGCTCTGATTGAGGATCAGCGATTTGCCGAAATCGCCATGGGCGAGGCGGTTGAACCAGCTCAGCAGTTGCTCGAGCAGCGGCCGGTCGAGTCCGAGTTGGGTGCGGATGCGGTCGATGGCCTCAGGCGTTGCTTCGCTGCCGGCGATCGCCACAGCGGGGTCGCCGGGCAGCAATTGCAGCAGCATGAACACCAGCACCGCAAAGATCACGACCACCGGAATGGCCTGCAGCAGCCGATAGATCACGCCGCGCAACATCTAGGAGACCATCGCTTTAGCCGCGTCCGTTCGAACCGTTTCTTTTACTTCAGCCACGTGTTCCAGAACCGGAGATAGAAATAAGGCTTCAGTCCGCCGACCCGCGTGTTGTTGTAACCGCGCAGCGAGCCGGTATCGGCGACCTTGACCATATAGGCCTGGTCGAGGAAGCGGCTTTCGATGTCGAACCATGCGGTCCTTCGTGTCTTCTCCTCGACCGATTTGAACAGGCTGTCGAACGCCGCATCCATGGCCGGGTCCTTGTCGATATGCGGGAAGGTATAGACCGTGCTCTTCCATTGCTGCGGGCCGAGCAACGGCGGCGAGCAGAAGCTGGTGGTCGAGACGTTCCAGTTGCCGGTGCCGCGTTGCAGGTTGTTGGAGTTGCTCATCCAGTCGATCACCTGCACGTCGGCGTTGACGCCGGCTTCCTTGAGCTGCTCCGACAGCACCAGGATGGAATCGCGCATATAGGGGTAATTGGAGTTGGTCTGCAGCACGAGCTTCTCGCCGTTGTATCCGGCCTGCTTCAACAGTTCCTTGGCCTTCTTCGGGTCCTTGCGATCATAGAATTTCGCAGCCATGTCGCCGGCGTAATAGGGGCTCGGCGGGTACAGCAGCGAGGGATTCCGTTGCGACAGGATCCCGGTCGCAGCCAGGATGTCGTCGACATTGACGACTTCGCGGATCGCCTGCCGGATCAGCGGATTCGCAGTCAGGCCGTTACTGGCATGTAGCACAAAATATTGCTGGCAGTAGGGAAACGTCTTCAGCGTCGAAAGCTCTGAGATTCCGTCCAGCCGCTTCGCGAGGTCGAGCGTCAAGTCTGCGATGACATCCGATTTCTTGGTCTGCAGCGCGGCGAGCCGCGCGTTGGCTTCCGGAATGAAATTGTAGCGCACGGAATCCAGATACGCGGTCTTCTTGCCGGCAAAGCCGTCGGCGTCTTTCGCGCTCTCGTCGGCGGTGTAACCGTCGTTGCGCAGCAGGATTAGATGGCTGTCTTTCTGCCATTCGCCGAGCTTGAACGGGCCGGTGCCGATGATCTCGACCTCGCGCGCCGGCTTGTCCTTCTGGCTCGCGGGCAGCACCACCAGCGGATAGGTCGAGCTTTTCAGAAGGTCGACGAAGACGGCATTGGTGCTTTTGAGATGCACAATGAAAGTGTACGGATCCGGCGTTTCGTATTTGTCGACATCGGCCAGCAACGGCGCGTTGGTCGAGACTTTCTTGAAGCGCTCGAACGAACCCAGCACGTCCGCCGACGTCATTTCCTGGCCGTTGCTGAACTTGACGCCCTTGCGTAGCGTGAACGTGAACGTCTTGGCCTCGTTGCTGACCTCGACCTTGGCGGCGAGCATCGGTTTTGCGTTGTAGTTCTCGTCCATCGCCACCAGCGTCTCGAAAATCTCGTGGATGATTTCAAGTTCGACGAGGCTGCCGGCCATGTAGGGATCGAGTGACGCGGGGCCGGCGACGGTGGAATAGATCAGCGTTCCGCCCTTGGTCTGTGCCTGCAAAGGCGAGGCTGTAGACAGCGCCGTTGCGGCAGCGACCGACAACAGGAGGAAGCACCTGGGAATTCGCGGTAGCATCGGCTCGCCTCCGTATGATTTTGCTTGTTGTTGCGAGCCGGACCGGACTCTTATTGTCTGTGTCTTGCTGTTGTTGGCACCCGATGGTTTGATGGTAGTATGTCGCCTCCGCAGCCGTCAACACAGTCGGGCGACATGTCTGCTGCACGCATAAAACAACAATAAGAGCACCACGAGGACATCATGACCAAACAAGCGGCGGCATTGAGCGAAACGCTGAGCGCGGATGCAATGTTGCGGGCGCGGGCCCAGCGCGTCGTTCCCGGCGGCATGTGGGGTCATCTCAACGCTGCGCGGCTGCCGGAAGGCTATCCGCAGTTCTTTGCCTCGGCCGAGGGCTGCCGGGTGCGCGACGTCGACGGCCGCGAATACATCGATTTCATGTGCAGCTGGGGGCCGGTGCTGCTCGGCCATCGCCACCCCGAAGTGCAGGCGACCGCCGATGCGCAGGCTGCGCAAGGCGACTGCTTCAACGGCCCAGGCGAGGTGATGGTCGATCTCGCCGAGGATTTCGTTGCCATGGTGCCGCATGCGGATTGGGCGATGTTCCAGAAGAACGGCGGCGATGCGACCACGGCTTGCGTGACGATTGCCCGCGCCGGCACCGGCCGGCGCAAGGTGCTGGTCGCCAAGGGCAGCTATCACGGCGCACTGCCATGGTGTTCGCCGAGCGTCGCCGGCGTCACCAGCGAGGACCGCGCGCATCTGCTGCACTACGAGTATAATGACGTCGCGAGCCTGCAGGCTGCGGTCGATGCGGCGGGCAAGGACCTTGCCGCGATCCTGGTGACGGGTTTCCGGCACGATATTGCCCGCGATCTTGAATTGCCGACCCGCGAATTCGCCGCCGCTGCACGCGCCGCGTGCGACGCAACGGACGCCGCACTCATTCTCGACGAGGTGCGCACGGGATTGCGACTCGACGTCAGGGGAAGTTGGGAGGCGCTTGGCGTACGTCCGGATCTGGCCGCCTAGAGCAAGGCGATCGCCAACGGCTATGCGCTGGCGGCGGTGACCGGCAACGACAAATTCCGCGAGGCGGCAACAAAAGTGTTTGTGACAGGCTCGTTCTGGTGCGGCACGGTGGCGATGGCGGCGGCACGAACGACGCTGCGGATCGCGCGGGAAACCGATGTTCCCGGGCACATCCGCAGCATGGGCTTGCGGCTGCGCGAGGGGCTGGCCTCACTCGCCAACCAGAACGGCATCGCGATCCGCCAGAGCGGCCCGCCGCAGATGCCGCTGATGCTGTTCGACGCCGACCCGGATGTGAAGAAGGGCTGGGCGTTCTGTTCGGCGGCCTTGCGCCACGGCGCGTTCTTCCATCCCGTCCACAACATGTTCCTATCATCAGCCCATCAGGCCGCCGATATCGACGCGGCGCTGGAGGCGGCCTCGCACGGTTTCAAGGCCGTCCGTACTCTCTGAGGAGTCTTTCCATTGCGCAATTTTTTCTTCCCCGGCCGCTCGCCGGTCTATGCCGCGCAGGCGGCAGCCGCGACCTCGCACCCGATGTCGACGCTGGTGGCGCTGGAGATGCTTCGCTCCGGCGGCAATGCGATCGATGCCGGCATCGCAGCGGTTGCCGTGCAATGCGTGGTCGATCCGATGATGACGGGCGTCGGCGGCGATTGCTTTGCGCTCTACGCCCCGAAGGGGCGGGCGACGCCGATTGCGTTGAACGGCTCCGGCCGGTCGCCGGCGGCCGCGGAAGTGGCGTGGTACCGCGAGCACAAGGTCGCGATCACCCAGCATTCGCCGCATGCGGTGATGGTGCCCGGTGCAGTCGGTGCCTGGGCGCTGCTGGTGAAAGACCACGGCACGCGCATCCACGGCGAAATCCTGCAGCCGGCGATCAAGCTGGCGGAAGAAGGCTATCTCGTGCAGTCCCGCGTCGCCTGGGACTGGAAGCGCAATGAGCCGATCGCGGCGAAAGACCCGGACACCGCGAAATCCTTCCTGGTCGATGGCAAGGCGCCGGTCGCCGGTGCCCGCATGCGCAACCCGCAGCTTGCGGCGACGCTGCGGCTGGTCGCCGAAAAGGGAGCGGCCGGATTTTATCAGGGCGCGGTCGCCGAAGATATCGTGACAAAACTGCGCTCGATCGGCGGCCTGCACACGATGGACGACTTTGCCACTGCAAAGCCGGAATACGTCACGCCAGTGTCGACGGATTATCGCGGCTATCAGGTATTCGAATGTCCGCCGAACGGGCAGGGCCTTGCCGCCCTGATGATACTGAACGTGCTGTCGGGCTACGACATCGACAGTATGTCCGAGGTCGATCGCATTCACACCTTTGCCGAAGCCAGCAAGCAGGCGTATCTGCACCGCAACGCCCTGTTCGGCGATCCCGCGCAGGTCGAGACGCCCGTCGAATATCTGCTGTCGCCGGAATGGCGAGAGAGTGCACGCCGCCATATCGATCCCGCCCGCGCGCAGGCGCCGGTGCTGTTTCCTGCGAGGCCCCACAAGGACACCGTCTATCTCTGCGTGGTGGATCGCGACGGCAATACCCTCTCGCTGATCAACTCATTGTTCGAGGCGTTTGGCAGCGGCATCCTGGCGCCCGGCAGCGGCGTGATGCTCAACAATCGCGGATTCTCCTTCAACCTCGAACAGGGGCACCCCAATTGTGTCGCCCCGCGCAAGCGACCGATGAACACGATCATCCCGGGTATGCTGATGCGGGATGGCGCGGCGGTGGCACCCTTCGGTGTGATGGGCGGGCATTATCAGGCGATGGGCCATGTCGAGTTGCTGACCGGGATCATCGATCGCGGCCTCGACGTGCAGGAGGCGCTCGATGTGCCCCGCAGCTTTGCGCATGACGACGTGCTGGATCTCGAGCAGGGCATCTCGCCCGCCATCGAGGCGGAACTGCAAAAGCGTGGCCACAAGATCAACCGCCCGATCGTTCCGCTCGGCAGCGGGCAGATCATCTGGCGCGACCGGGCGACGGGCTCGTTGATCGCGGGCTCCGATTGCCGCAAGGACGGCAGTGCCGCCGGATTCTGAGTGGAACCAACAGGAGCATTCGCGTGAAGGCCGTCTACACTGAACTGCATCGCAGTCACGATCCGCAATTCTTCCTGGTGCGCGGCGTCGTCCAGCGCACCACCGAGCAGCCCGAGCGCGCCGACCGGTTGCTCGCGGGGCTGAAGGCCGGCAAGCACGATCTGGTTGCGCCGACCATTTTCGGGCAGGGCCCGCGCGCACGAATTCACAGTCCGGAATATCTCGGCTTTCTCGCCGAGGCCTGGGAGGCCTGGTCCGCGCTCGGCAATGCCGGTCCGGAAATGATCGCCAACGTCCATCCGGTGCGCTACGGCGCGACCTATCCGACCCACATTGTCGGCCGGCTCGGTTGGCACACGGCCGATACCGGCTGCCCGATCGGCCCCGGCACCTTCGCTGCGGCGTGCGCGGCAACGGATGTGGCGACGACCGCGGCGCAGCTTGTTATGGACGGCGAAGACGCAACCTACGCGCTCTGTCGTCCGCCCGGTCACCATGCTTATCGCGATATGGCCGGCGGTTTCTGCTTCTTCAACAACAGCGCGATTGCCGCCGCACATTTGCGCCGGCGGCATGAACGCGTGGTCATCCTCGACGTCGATGTCCACCACGGCAACGGCACGCAGGGCATTTTCTACGAAAACCCCGACGTGTTTACGGCTTCGATCCACGCCGATCCCCAATCCTATTACCCGTACGTCTGGGGTTATGCGCATGAGCGCGGCGCGGGCCCCGGCCTCGGCACCAACCTCAATATTCCGCTGCCGCTCGGCACCGCCGATGACGGCTACATCGCCGCACTTGGCGTGGCGGAAAAGGCCATTGATGCCTTTGCGCCCGGCGCGCTGGTGGTCGCGCTCGGCCTCGATGCGTCGGAGCATGATCCGCTGGCGGGGCTTGCGGTGACCACCGCCGGCTTCCGGCGCATTGGCGCGGCCATCGCGCGGCTCGGGCTTCCGACCGTGTTCGTCCAGGAGGGCGGCTATCTCTCCGACATTCTCGGCGCCAACCTCACATCCGTCCTCGCCGGATTTGAAGACGCCCGTTAAGCCGCGCGACTTTCCGATGTCGACGACTTCAGGAGACGGAACAAATCCTCCGTCTCCTTTTGTACTTTCGCCACGGCTTGCATCTTCACCGGGCCGTAACCGCGAATGTCCATCGGGGAGGCTGCGATCTTCGCCGATTGTTCGATGGTCGCCGGCGAAATCCAGGGCATCAAGTCCGCAACGAGTTGTTCGTACCAGTCGATCAACCCGCGCTCCATCCGGCGCTCGTGCGTATGGCCGAACACGTCCAATGCCGTGCCGCGCAGGAATTTGAGCCGCGCCAGAAGCCGGAACGCCGGTTCGATCCATGGCCCGAATTGACGCTTGAGTGGCCGGCCACGGGCATCCTTGCCGGACGATAGCATCGGCGGCGCCAGATGATATCTGATCGCGAAGTCGCCCTCGAATTCCTGCCGCAGCTTTTCCTGGAACCCGGTTTCGATATGCAGCCGTGCCACTTCGTACTCGTCCTTGTAGGCCATCAGCTTGAACAACGACCGGGCGACCGCGGTCGTCAGCGTCCGGGAGTTGGGCAAGTGACGCTCTTCAGCGGCGCGAACCTCACTGACGAATTTGCGGTAACGATTGGCATAGTCCGCATTTTGATAGGCCGTCAGGAAATCCACGCGGCGAGAGATGATTTCGTCCAGCGTTTCCTCCTTGCCGTCCTGTCCCGACAGCGACGCCACAAAATTCCGATCGGCGGCCGCCAGTCGTCCGCTGGCAAAGGCCTGCTTGTTCTGTTCGACGGCAACGCCGTTCAATTCGATCGCGCGCATCAGCGCTTGCGAACTCACCGGCACCAGGCCCTGCTGCCACGCCGCACCCAGCATGATCACATTGGCAAACACGGTATCGCCGAACAGCGCATCCGACATCCGGTTGGCGTCGAGACTCCTGATATTATCAGGTCCGACGACGTGTTCGAGGTGCCGCAACCTTGTCGTCGTCTGCAGGCTGGCGTCGCGATGGCGCACGATGTCGCCGGTCGGCATCTCAGCGGTGTTGACGACCGCCCGCATTCCCGGCCCGTAAGTTCCGGACGCCTTGGGCGAGGAGCTCACCACGATGTCGCATCCGATCAGCGCGTTCGCCGCCCCCTGGTCGATCCGGACCTGATGGATGTCGTCGGGGCGCTTCGAGAGCCGGATGAAACTCAGGACCGGGCCGAATTTCTGCGCAAAGCCGGTGAAGTCGAGCACCGACGCGCCTTTTCCTTCCAGATGCGCCGCCATCGTGATCAAGGCGCCGACGGTGATGACGCCGGTGCCGCCGACGCCGGTCACCAGCAGATTGAACGGCTTGTCCAGTGACGCGAGATCAGGCGCGGGCAGCGCCTGCGCGCGAGCCAGCGCGTCGATGCCGGCGCCTTGCTTCCTGCGCCGCGTCGCGCCTTCGACGGTGACAAAGCTCGGGCAAAAGCCGTTGACGCAGGAAAAATCCTGGTTGCAGGTCGAGAGATTGATCTGGCGCTTGCGGCCGAACGGCGTTTCCTTGGGCTCGACGCTGAGGCAGTTGGACTCGACCGAACAATCGCCGCAGCCCTCGCAGACGAGATCATTGATCACGGCGAATTTCTTCAGCTCGGGCGCCTGGCCGCGCTTGCGCTTGCGCCGCCGTTCGGTGGCACATTCCTGTTCATAGATCAGCACGGTGACGCCGGAGATCTGCCGCAGCTCGCGTTGCACGGCATCAAGCTGCGTGCGGGGATGGATCGTCACGCCTTTCGGAAATTCGTTCGCGTGCAATTGCTCAGGCGCGTCGGAGACGATCGCAATCCGTGCCACGCCGTTGGCGCGGACTTCGTGGGCAATGGCGGCGACGCTGATCGGTCCGTCGACGGGCTGGCCGCCGGTCATCGCGACCGCATCGTTGAACAGGATCTTGTAGGTGATGTTGGCTTTGGCGGCGACCGCCTGGCGGATAGCCATCGAGCCGGAGTGATAATACGTGCCTTCGCCGAGGTTCTGGAACACGTGCTTATTGCCGGTGAAGCGTGACGAGGCGACCCAGTTGACGCCTTCGCCGCCCATCTGGATCAGCGAACTGGTGTCGCGGTCCATCCAGCTCGCCATGAAGTGACAGCCGATGCCGGCCAGCGCCTGCGA
>JBOHIT010000198.1:0-6447 GCA_050726155.1 Bradyrhizobium sp. | reverse complement strand
GCTCCAGCCGAATCGCCGTCCCGGTCGCCGCTTTCTGACGAAGTGGCGCGGCGGCGGACCTTTGCCATCATCTCCCACCCGGACGCCGGCAAGACCACGCTGACTGAAAAGCTGCTGCTGTTCGGCGGCGCCATCAACCTTGCAGGGCAGGTCAAGGCCAAGGGCGAACGCCGCAATACCCGTTCGGACTGGATGAAGATCGAGCGCGAGCGCGGCATCTCGGTCGTCACCTCGGTGATGACCTTCGAGTTCGACGGCCTCGTGTTCAACCTGCTGGATACGCCGGGCCATGAAGACTTCTCCGAGGATACTTACCGCACGCTGACGGCGGTCGATTCCGCGGTCATGGTGATCGACGCCGCCAAGGGCATCGAGGCGCGGACGCGAAAGCTGTTCGAGGTCTGCCGCCTGCGCGACATCCCGATCATCACCTTCATCAACAAGATGGACCGCGAGAGCCGCGATACGTTCGATCTGCTCGATGAAATCGAGAAGACGCTGGCGCTCGACACCACGCCGATGACCTGGCCGGTCGGCCGCGGCCGCGACTTCCTCGGCACCTACGACATCGCCACCGGCGGCGTGCGCCTGCTCGAAGGCGGCGGCGCCAAGACCGGTGCTGCGCAACAGATCGACATCGCCGATCTCGCCGGCCGCAACGCCAATCTCGACGTCGCCGAGGTCAAGGAAGAACTCGCGCTGGTCTCCGAAGCCTGCAAGCCGTTCGAACTCGATGCGTTCCGTGAAGGGCACCTGACGCCGGTCTATTTCGGCAGCGCGCTGCGCAATTTCGGCGTCGGCGACCTGCTGGAAGGGCTTGGCAAGTTTGCGCCGCCGCCGCGCGCGCAGGACAGCAACCTGCGCAAGGTCGAAGCGGCCGAGCCGCGCATGAGCGCCTTCGTGTTCAAGATCCAGGCCAATATGGATCCGAACCACCGCGACCGCATCGCCTTCGCGCGGCTGTGCTCGGGCAAACTCAGCCGCGGCATGAAGGCCAAGCTGGTGCGCACCGGCAAGAACATGTCGCTGTCGTCGCCGCAATTCTTCTTTGCGCAGGACCGCTCGGTGGCGGATGAAGCCTTTGCCGGCGACGTCGTCGGCATCCCCAACCACGGCACGCTGCGGATCGGCGATACCCTGACCGAGGGTGAGGATCTCACTTTCGTCGGCGTGCCGAGCTTTGCGCCGGAAATCGTCCGCCGCGTGCGGCTCACCGACGCGATGAAGGCCAAGAAGCTGAAGGAAGCGCTGCAGCAGATGTCGGAGGAGGGCGTCGTGCAGGTATTCCGCCCGCGCGACGGCGCGCCTGCGCTGGTCGGCGTGGTCGGTCCGCTGCAGCTCGACGTGCTGAAAGCGCGCCTCGATGCCGAATATTCGCTGCCGGTGGAATTCGAAGTCTCGGAATTCCAGCTGGCGCGCTGGATTTCCTCCGATGACCGCAAGAAGCTCGACGCGTTCATTTCGGCCAACGGTTCGGGCGTCGCCGACGATGTCGACGGCGACCCGGTGTTCCTCGCCAAGAACGAATTCTATCTCGGCTATACCAAGGAACGCGCCGAGGGCATCGTGTTTTCCCACATCAAGGATGTGAAGAAGAAGGCGTGAGGCGGCGCTAGCATACCTCGCTCGGTGTCGTCCCCCGGCTCGACCGGGGGGACCCAGTACGCCGCGGCCTTTCGGCAAATCAACAATTGCCTCTGGAATACTGGGTCACCCGCCTTCGCGGGTGACGACAGCCGTGGCGCTTCGCTTAGGCATCGCACCTACCTCCGAGCCACCCACCACCTATGCATCCAGTGGATGCCTGTATGCATTTACCTGTGCCGCACCGGCCTTGCGGGACCGCTTGCTTTCCGAAAGTATCCACTGGATGCTTATAGAACAGGGAGGCTAACATGACTGATCTCGCGACCTATTCGCGCTCCGGCGCGGTTGGCACCATCGTGATGGACGATGGCAAGGCCAACGTGATGTCGCTGGCGATGCTCAATGCGCTGCATGGGGCGTTCGACCAGGCGGAAAAAGACAAAACCGTCGTCATCCTCAAAGCGCGCGGCAAGCACTTTTCCGGCGGCTTCGACCTCAACGTTTTCGCCAAGGGTAGCGCGGAAGACCAGTATCTGATGCTGAAGGCGGGCGCCGAGTTGGCGCTGCGCATCCTGTCGTTTCCGACCCCGGTGGTCGCGGCCTGCCAGGGAAACGCCTATCCGATGGGGGCGTTCCTGATCATGTCGAGCGATCACCGCATCGCCGCCGAGGGCAATTACCGGATCGGCATGAACGAGGTCGCGATCGGACTCACGGTGCCGCGGTTTGCGATCGAGATCGCCCGCCAAAGGCTGACGCCGGCCTATTTCAGCCGGGTAGTGGTGACAGCGGAAATGTTCGAACCGGCGGAGGCGGTCACCGCCGGCTTCTTCGACCGCGTGGTGCCGGCGGACGCACTGGAGCGCAGCGCGGAGGAGGCGGCGCAGGCGCTGAGCACGCTCAACATGCCAGCCCATGCCGCCACCAAGGCGCGGGCGCGCGGCGCGGTCATCAACATGATCCGCGGCATGATCGACGAGGACATCACCCCGCAATATGGCGAGGACCGGGTCAAGAACCGCGCCTCGGCCTGAGTGGGGACATCGCGCGCCTCGACGGTGGCGTTGCGGCCCAAGCCTTTGTATGAAAGGGGCATGACCGCATCGCCGCGCCGGGCGACTTATCGCCACGGCAATCTCAAATCCGCTGCGCTAAAGGCCGCTACCCGTTTGGTGGCCAAGGTCGGCCATGAGCAACTGAGCCTGCGCGAGGTTGCCGATGCCGTCGGTGTCGCGCACCGCTCGCTGTATAATCACTTCAGGCATCGCGAGGCGCTGCTGGATGCGGTTGCCACCGAGGCCTACAAGCGGCTGGCCGCGATCCTGGTCAAGGCGACTACGCCGGAGGACTACACCGCGAAATATGTCCGCTTTGCGCTGGCCAATCGCGCGGTTTATGCCCTGATGACCAGCCGCCCGCATGCGGCCATGAAGCACAATCCGCCGCTGCAAACCGCGGTTCATGGCGTCATCACCCAGGCCATGCGGATCTTCTGCCAGGATATCGAAACCCCGGCCGCCCGGCGCCGCGCCGTGATGAAGGTCTACATCACGCTCTATGGCGGCATTTCGCTATATGCGACCGGCATCCTCGACCAGCCCAGCGAAAAGGTGCTGATTGCGGAACTTTCGGCGATGATATCAGGCAAATGAACGCGGGGATGTGAACGCTATCGGGCTTGAACCCGACCAAGACGCAGACCAACTTGCAAATTGGTCGACATTGGCTCGCTCTTTAGGGAAACGGTGCATGCTCCGGCGCATCATCATCTGCCTGATTGCGGCGTTTGCCGGCGTGAGCGCCGCCGACGCTCAGCCGCGGCGTCAGATCGACGCCACGCCGTTTGCGCATGCGCCCTGCAGCGTGCTCGACGGCCAGCCCTGCACGCCGTCGTTCTGCAGCGTGTTCAACGACGGTCCCTGCATTCCCGAGATTGATTACCCCTATGGCCAAAACCTGCAGCTGACGATCGAAACCGTGCCGCCAAAGGATCAAGCCGCGAAATACCAGAAGCCGGACCACGACCTCGATACCATCGGCGACTTGTTCGCGGCGTTGCGATCCTGCTGGACCCCGCCGCCGGCCGATAGCGCGCGCGAGGGCATGCAGATGTCGGTGCGCTTCAGCTTCAAGCGAAGCGGCGAGATCATTGCCGCGCCGCGCCTGACTTTCTCCACCGCCGGCGTTCCGGCCGATACCCGCACCATTTATCTGAAGGCGATCAATGCCTCGCTTGAGGCCTGCGCGCCGCTGAAATTCACCGGCGGTCTCGGCGGCGCGCTGGCCGGGCGGCCGATCGCGATCCGCTATGTCGATAACCGCGATCTGGGCAAGCAAGCCGGGAAGCCGTGAAGCTGGTCTGCGGGGGTGCGCATTGCGCTCCGAGCCCCTTCAATGATAGGCGAGGGGTACCGAAGCCGCCCAGGGAGGGACATCGTGGGACTGCTGGTGATGATCCTCGGCCTGATCCTGTTTTTGGGCGTCCACACCCTCACCACGCAACGCAAATTGCGCGCGCGGGTCATCGGTTCGATGGGCGAAAGCGGCTACAAGATCGGTTACACGCTGGCTTCGGTCGCCGGCCTCGCGCTGGTCACCTGGGGCTTTGCCAATTACCGCGCAACCGGCTGGATCGACGTCTGGACCCCGCCGACGGCGTTCAAGCACATTACCGTAGCCCTGATGCTGCCCGCGATCATTCTCGTGGTCGCCTCCTACATCCGCGGCCGGATCTATACGACCCTGAAGCATCCGATGCTGACCGGCGTCAAACTATGGGCCGCGGCGCATCTACTCGCCAATGGCGATCTCGGCTCGATCATCCTGTTCGGCTCGTTCCTGGCGTGGGCGGTGTTCGACCGCATTTCGTTGAAGCGACGCCCCGATTCCGGGGCGCCGCCGATCCCGGTCGGCGGTCCCGGCAACGACCTGATCGCGATCGCGGTCGGGACTGTCGCCTATCTGGCGCTCGCCTTCGCGTTCCATCCGGCCGTGATCGGCGTCCCCGTGGTTGGAGTCTAGCATGTCAGTCCAGTCGGCCATCAGGCGCAAAACCGCGCCGGACATTCGCGCGCGCAAGAACGGCAATCCGATCGTCATGCTGACGTCCTATCACGCGCATACGGCCGCGTTGGTCGACCGCTATTGCGACGTCATCCTGGTCGGCGATTCCCTCGGCAATGTCATGCACGGCTTCGAGACCACCGTGCCGGTAACGCTCGACATGATGATCCTGCAGGGGCGCGCGGTCATGCGCGGTTCGCAACGCGCGCTGGTCGTGGTCGATATGCCGTTCGGCTCGTATGAAGCGTCCAAGGAGCAGGCGTTCCATGCCGCGGTGCGGATCCTCAAGGAGACCCATTGTGGCGCGGTGAAGCTCGAAGGCGGTGTGCGGATGGCGGAGACGGTCGCGTTTCTCAGTGAGCGCGGCGTTCCCGTGATGGGCCATATCGGCCTGACGCCGCAATCGATCAACACGCTCGGCTCGTTTCGCGCCCAGGGCCGTGAGGCGGGCAGCTGGGAGCCGATCGAGAACGACGCCAAGGCGATTGCCGAAGCGGGCGCCTTCTCGGTCGTGATCGAGGCGGTGGCCGAGCCGCTGGCCCGCAAGATCACCGAGAGCATCGCCATCCCCACCATCGGCATTGGCGCCAGCGCGGCCTGCGACGGTCAGGTGCTGGTGCTGGAGGACATGCTGGGCCTGTCGCCGCGCACGCCGAAATTCGTGCGCCGCTATGGGGATCTCGGGCCCGCGATCGAAGCCGCGATCGAGGGCTACGCCACCGACGTGCGCTCGCGCGCCTTTCCGGGCCCCGAGCATGTCTACGATATGAAGAAGAACTGACGGGGCGAACCATGGACTGGTCGCAGCATTCCATCCCGGCGATGCGGATTGAGACCCGGTTCGGTGATCGCGTGGTGCCGGCGTTCAGCGAACGTCCCGGCAGTGTCTGGGCCATGGTCGCGGCGGCCGCCGCCCGCAATCCCGACGGCGAGGCGCTGATCTGCGGTGGCCGGCGCATGACCTGGCGAGAAGTCGTTACACAAGCGGCACGGATCGCGACCGGGATTCAGCGGCTCGGATTGCAGCCCGGCGATCGCATCGCCGTCCTGCTCGGCAACCGCATCGAATTCGTGCTGACGATGTTCGCCGCCGCCCATGCCGGGCTGGTGACGGTGCTGCTGTCGACCCGTCAGCAAAAGCCCGAGATCGCCTATGTGCTCAACGACAGCGGCGCCAGGCTTTTGGTCCATGAAGCAACGCATGCCGACCGCGTGCCGGATACAGCCGATGTGCCTGATCTCAAGCATCGGATTTCCGTCGACGATAGCGGCGCCTCGCAGTTCGCCAATCTGCTGGATCACGCCGCCTCGGCGCCGCCGGCCGAAATGGGCGAAGAAGACACCGCGATGATCCTCTACACGTCGGGCACCACGGGCAAGCCCAAGGGCGCGATGCTCGCGCATTGCAACATCATCCATTCGTCGATGGTGTTCGTGTCGTGCCTGCAACTGGATATGACGGACCGCTCGATTGCCGCGGTGCCGCTCGGACATGTCACCGGCGTGGTCGCCAACATCATGACCATGGTTCGCTGCGCCGGCGCGCTGATCGTGATGCCGGAGTTCAAGGCCGCGGAATATCTGAAGCTGGCGGCGCGGGAACGCGTTACCTACACCGTGATGGTGCCGGCGATGTACAATCTCTGCCTGCTGCAGCCGGATTTCGACAGTTACGATCTGTCGAGCTGGCGGATCGGCGGCTTTGGCGGCGCACCGATGCCGATTGCGACCATCGAGCGGCTGGCCGCCAAAATTCCGGGCCTGAAACTGGCGAATTGCTACGGCGCCACCGAGACC
>JBOHIT010000197.1:0-11009 GCA_050726155.1 Bradyrhizobium sp. | reverse complement strand
GCCCTGTATGCTCGTGGGCGCACCTCCTTGTGCACATTGCTCACGAGATCGCGGGTGCAGCGCGCATCCGGCATTCCCTGCGCCCTCTGCTTTTGCGGGGAGGGCGTGACGTTCTCAGCAAACCTCGGGCGCAATGCGTCGCGAGAATGCGGAACCGTATCTATCAACTGTCATTGCGAGCGTAGCGAAGCAATCCATCCCGCCACGCAAAGGAAGAATGGATTGCTTCGCTACGCTCGCAATGACGGTCTCCGGGCGCCCGACGACGCATAGGATTCCTCCAGTCACGGCGATGTGAAACAGGCTGTATATTGACAATGACTGACCGGTCAGTCATAAATGGATCATGACAAAGACACGCACCAGCACGAAGACCCCGTCCCAATCGGCCAAGAGCCGCATTGTGAGCCGGGCTGCCGCCGCCAAGACGCCGAGGGTGGTCTCGGCAAAGGTTGAGCCGGCAAAGCCGGCCTCGAGCCGGGCCGAACGCGCGGCCGAGCGGCGCGAGGCCATTATTGCGGCGGCGATGGATGAATTCATCGCGCAGGGGTTCGCGGCGACGCGGCTCGACGACGTCGCCAAGCGGGCAGGCGTCGCCAAGGGCACGATCTATCTGCACTTCAAGGACAAGGAAGCGCTGTTCGAGGAACTGATCCGCACGGCGATCGTGCCGCTGCTGAACCGGCTTGCCGCCGGACCGCCTCCGTCAGGCGCCTCGGTGCGCGACATGATCGAGGGGTTCGTCCGCAGCTTCATCCATGAGGTGACGACGACGCAGCGCGGCGACATCGTCCGCCTGATCGTCGCCGAAGGCCCGCGGTTTCCGGCCGTCGCGGACTTCTACTACCGCGAGGTGGTTTCAAAGGGGCTTGCCGGCATGCGCGCCGCGATCGAACTCGGAATCGCGCGCGGCGAAATTAAAAACAAGGACCTCGCGCAATTTCCCCAGATCCTGATTGCGCCGGCGATGATCGCGGTGATCTGGCAGAGCCTGTTTGCGAGACATGCGCCACTCGATGCGAACGAAATGTTTCGCGTCCATCTCGATCTGATTTTTGGTGAACGGAGGGCGACATGACGTCGTCGCGTACAATAACTATTATCACCGCGCTGGCGCTGGCTGCGATGCTCTCCGGTTGCAAGGAGCGGCGGGATCCCGGCTTTCAGGGCTGGGTCGAGGCCGACATGATCTTCGTCAGCCCCGATGAATCCGGACGCGTTACCAAGCTCAGCGTGCGCGAAGGCGAAGAAGTAAAGCCCGGCATGCAGATCTATTCGGTCGACGACGATCTGCAGAAGGCCGATCTCAACCAGAACAACGCGACGCTGGCCAACGCGCAGCAGACCTATGACCGCGCGGCATCCCTGTCCAAGACCGGCTCGGGCACGCAGGCCAGCCTCGACTCCGCGGTCTCGGCGCTGCGGGTCGCGGAAGCGCGGGTCAACACCTCGCAGACCCGGCTGGCGCGGCGGAGTGGTTTCGCCCCGGTTGCCGGCACCGTCCAGCAGATCTATTTCCGCGAAGGCGAGATGGTGCCGGCGCAGCGGCCGGTATTGTCGATCATGCCGCCCGGCAACATGAAGCTGCGCTTCTTCGTGCCGGAGACGGAGTTGCCGAAGCTCGCGATCGGCGACGAGGTCAAGGTCACCTGCGACAATTGCGCGGGCGATCTCACCGCAAAGATCTATTTCATCGCGACCACGGCGGAATATACCCCGCCCGTCATCTACAGCCTCGATGAGCGCAACAAGCTGGTCTACCTGATCCAGGCGCGGCCGAACAAGCCGGATAGCCTGCGCGTCGGCCAGCCGGTCAGCGTGTTCGTCAACGGACCGATACCGGTGGCGGACAAGCGATGACATCAACTCCGTCCACCGCGCCCGACATCGCCATCGATGTCGCGGGCCTGTCAAAATCGTTTGGCGGCCGCGAGGTCGTGCATGACCTCTCGATGCAGGTCAAGCGCGGCTCGATCTACGGCTTCCTCGGTCCCAACGGCTCCGGCAAGACCACGACGATCCGCATGCTCTGCGGCTTGCTGACGCCGGATGCCGGCGAGGGCACCTGCCTCGGCTACGACATCCGCCGCGACGCCGACAAGATCAAGCGCCAGGTCGGCTACATGACGCAGCGCTTCAGCCTGTATCAGGATCTGTCGGTGCGCGAGAATCTGGAATTCGTGGCGCGGCTCTATGGGTTGCGCAATGCGCAAGCTGCGGCGCGCGACATGATCCAGCGCATCGGCCTCAACGGCCGCGAGGAGCAACTCGCGGGCGAACTTTCGGGCGGCTGGAAGCAGCGGCTGGCGCTCGGCGCCTGCACGCTGCCCAATCCGCAATTGCTGCTGCTGGACGAGCCGACCGCGGGCGTCGATCCCAAGGCGCGGCGCGATTTCTGGAACGAGATCCATGCGCTGGCGGCCGACGGCCTCACCGTGCTGGTCTCGACCCATTACATGGACGAGGCCGAGCGCTGTCACGAGATCGCCTATATCGCCTATGGCCATCTTCTGGCGCATGGGACGGTGGACGAGGTGATCGCGCAATCGGCATTGTCGACTTACACGGTAACCGGCGATGACCTCAATGGGCTTTCCGCTGAACTTATCGGCAAGCCCGGCGTCGACATGGTGGCGCCGTTCGGTACCAGCCTGCACGTCTCCGGCCGCGACAAGGCCGCGCTCGAAGCCAGCGTTGCGCCCTACAGAGACGGCAGGGGATGGCGCTGGCAGCACGGCGACCCGTCGCTGGAGGATGTGTTCATCGACCTGATGGGCCGCTCCAAGGATAATTTCCAATGAGCGCGACCGACACAAACGGCGGACGCCGCAATGTCCCGGAGCCACGGTTCGGCTTCTGGTGGCGCAGCTACGCGATGCTGGTGAAGGAATTCATCCAGCTTCGCCGCGACCGGGTCTCGTTCGCAATGATCGTGATGCTGCCGGTGATGCAACTCGTGTTGTTCGGCTTCGCCATCAACACCACGCCGCGCAATCTGCCCACGGCCGTATTGCTGCAGGAGGAGAGCGACCTCGGCCGCTCGATCCTGAAGGCGATGGAGAACACCGCCTATTTCCGTTTCACGCACGAGGTTCACACCGTCGCCGAGTTCGACGATTTGCTGCAGTCCGGCAGGGTGCTGTTCGGCGTCGAAATTCCGCGCGGTTTCGAACGCGCGGTGCGGCGCGGTGATCACCCGGCGCTGCTGGTTGCGGCCGACGCGACCGATCCGACCGCGGCGGGATCGGCGCTGGGCACGCTCAACGCCATCGTGCAGACCGCATTGGCGCACGATCTGCACGCCGGCGATCCGCCGTCGATGCCGTTCGAGATCCGCGCCCATGCGCGCTACAACCCGGCGGCGTCCTCGCGGCTCAACATCGTGCCGGGCCTGGTCGGCACCATCCTGACCATGACCATGCTGATCTTCACCGCATTGTCGGTGACGCGCGAGATCGAGCGCGGCACCATGGAAAGCCTGCTGTCGATGCCGATCAAGCCGGTCGAGATCATGTTCGGCAAGATCATTCCCTACGTGATCGTCGGCTTCGTTCAGGCAACATTGATCATCGGCATCGGCGTGTTGCTGTTCGGCGTGCCCATTCTCGGCAGCCTGGCGACGCTGGCGCTGCTGACGACACTGTTCATCACCACCAATCTTGCGATCGGCTACACCTTCTCGACCATCGTGCAGAACCAGTTGCAGGCGATGCAGCTGTCGATGATGTTCTTCCTGCCCAGCATTCTGTTGTCCGGCTTCATGTTTCCGTTCGCAGGCATGCCGCGCTGGGCCCAGTATATCGGCGAAGGCCTGCCGCTGACGCATTTCGTCCGCATCGTCCGCGCCAACATGCTGAAGGGCGCGACCATCCAGAATTTGCAGTACGACACGATTGCTCTCATTGCCCTGATGCTTTTGGCGATGACGATCGCGGTGACGCGCTTCCGTCGCACGCTCGATTGATGCAATATATGTTGCAGTCATTCCGGGGCGCCTCGAAGAGGCGAACCCGGAATCCAAGATTCCGGGTTCGATGCTGCGCATCGCCCCGGAATGACAGGGAAGAACGATGCTGGGGCTATGGGGTAATAAAGACGAGAAACCGACAGTATCGGCCGATTTTCAGCGTGCGCTGACGCAGCAGATCCTGCGCACCGAACTGATCCGGATCAAGGCGTTGATCGGGACAACCGTTCTTCTTGGGTCACTGATCCTCATCGTCCATGTGCTCGATCCCGATGCGGTCCAGAAGTTATGGCACGGCCGCTTCAATCCGAGCGAGCTCTTCGTCGTCCTGGTTCCGTTCGTTCTGTTTGAACTATGGGTCCACTCCGTCATCAGCCGGCACCTTGGCAAGGATCGTGACCTGCCGGTGTTCCGGCGCTATATCGGCGCGCTGGTCGAAACCTCGATGCCGACGCTCGCTTTGGCGATGCATATCGACAGCATGGGTCCGGTGGAGGCGCTCGGCTTTGCCGTGCCGCTAACCTATTTCATCTTCGTGATTCTGTCGACGCTGCGGCTGGATTTCTGGCTCTCGACCTTCACCGGATTCGTAGCTGCGGCCGAACTGCTTGGCATGGCGATGCTCTATCACCGCGCCGGCAGCAACGATCCGCCGCCCGATCTCTATTATCACTCGGTGCGTAGCGTCATCATCCTGGTCTGCGGCATGCTGGCGGGCGCGGTCGGCGTGCAACTGCGGCGGCAGTTCGAGGCCAGCATTCAGGCTGCGACGGCGCGCGACCGCATCACCAATCTGTTTGGCCAGCACGTCTCGCCGCAGGTGGTCGAGCGATTGATGACGGAGGGCGCCTCCAGCAACAGCGAAATCCGCCGTGTCGCGGTCATGTTCGTCGATTTTCGCAGCTTTACCGCCGGCGCCAGCACCCGCACCCCGCAGCAAGTGGTGGATCGCCTCGACGGCGCGTTTGCGGTGCTGGTCGACATCCTCGATCGCCATGGCGGCATCGTGAACAAGTTTTTGGGCGACGGCTTCCTGGCGCTGTTCGGTGCGCCGTTCGAAGCGGGCAACGCTGCGCACCATGCGGTGGCCGCGGCGCGCGAAATGCTGGAGGCCAATGATCGCCTCAACAAGAACGCCGACTGGCCGCTGCGCATGGGTATCGGCATTCACGTTGGCGATGTCGTCGCCGGCAATATCGGCTCACCGCGGCGGAAGGAATACACCGTGATCGGTGACACCGTGAATTTCGCCGCACGGCTCGAGGCGCTCAACAAAGATTTCAGTTCGCAATTCCTGATCTCGGCGGCGGTTCACGACGCGCTGGGAGATGAGTGTCGCGATGCCGTCTCGCTCGGTGAGGTTCCGGTCCGGGGCTATAACCTGCCGGTGACGGTTTGGAAGATAGCGTAGGAGACTTCGATGCAGCGGCGTTACATCACGGTTGACGTATTCACTGACCGGGCCTTCGGCGGCAATCCGCTTGCCGTGGTGCTCGACGCCGGCGGGCTGTCGACGGCGCAGATGCAGGCGATCGCCACCGAGTTCAATTATTCCGAAACCACCTTCGTGCTGCCGCCGGCCGATCCCGCGCACGATGCGCAGGTGAGAATCTTCACCGTGCGCCATGAGATTCCATTCGCGGGCCATCCCAATGTCGGTACCGCCTTCGTGCTGGCGACGCAGGCGGCAGCGCCGCCGGCGCGGCTGCTGTTTGAGGAGAAGGCCGGGTTGGTGCCGGTCGAGATCATGACCGAGGGTGGTCGCGTCGTCGCTGCCGAACTGACCGCACCGCAGAAGTTGAAGCGCCTGACGCAGGTGAGCGCAGAGCAGGCCGCGGCCTGCCTTTCGCTCGCGGCATCTGACGTGAAGACGGATCGCCACCCGCCGCAGATCGCGTCGGTCGGGTTGCCGTTTCTGATTGTGGAACTGACCTCACGCGACGCGTTGCGGCGCGCGCAGCCGGATGCCGCAGCATTCGCCAAGACGTTGCCGCTCGACGGCAACGACGCGATCTATTTCTATACCCGTGATGTGCCGCCTGGCGAAATGCCGCTCGACCTGCAGGCGCGGATGCTTCATCCCGGCGCCAGCGGCCTTTGCGAAGATCCCGCCACCGGCAGTGCCACCGGTGCCTGTGCAGCCCTGCTCGCCGATCTCGATCCGATGAAGGATGGTGAATTGAAACTGAGGATCGGCCAGGGCGTCGATATGGGCCGTCCGAGCCTGCTGCTGACGCGCGTCCGCAAGCAAAATGGCGCGGTATCCTCGATCCATGTCGGCGGCAGTACTGTGCAGATGATGGAGGGCACGTTCCGGCTGGTGGGGGAGGGCGGCTAGATTTGCTTCGCGGCCAAATTCTCGACCTTCACCCCGTCACGATCTTCGATGATCTCGGCGATCCATTGCCGGTGGCACTGCCGATGATCGCGCTCGTAGCAGAGAATGCAGACCCGGCTGGATTTTTTCACCAGCGCCGACAATTCGTCCAGTTCCTCACGCGCCTGCGTCGTCTTCAGATGCGCCGAATAGATCTTGTGCAACAGATCGAACTTGCCGCTGCGCGCCGCCTCGCGGCCGGTCTTTGGCGTACCGAGGCCCTTCAAATGCAGGTAGGAAATGCCACGCTCATCGAGGCCCGCCTCAAGCTGGTTCTTGGAAAAGCCGGGTCGCCGCGAAGACGCCACCGCGCGCACGTCCACCAGCAGCTTGACGCCGGCGCTTTCGAGTTCGTCAAGCACGGCTTTCGCCGGCGTTTGCTCATAGCCGATCGTGAAGAGGCGGTTGGTCTTGCGTGCCATCTCGGCGTCCTGTGCTGGTTCGTCGGCGTGAGGCTAAAGCAGCCCGCAACGGAATTCCATCATCGTGGAGGTTATGCCGCAGATGCGGGCGGTGGTGTCGCGTTGCCGCCGCGGGCGGCGTGTCGCATAGTCGGGGAAACAGAGCCTGATGGCCGATCTGGTCGGGGGAACACGATGAATGGATTTTGCCGCTCGCTGGCGTCGATCGCCGCATTCGCAATGCTGGTTTTCGGCGCCCCGGCAAGCGCGCAGACCAGCTATCCCGATCGCCCCGTCAAAATCATCGTGCCGATCGGTCCTGGCGGCAGCTACGATCTGGTCGGACGGCATCTCGCTGACGTGCTTGCAAAACGCATGGGGCAGGGTTTTGTGGTCGAGAACAAGCCCGGCGCCGGCACCGTCGTGGGAACCCAAGCGGCGAGCCAGAGCGATCCGGACGGCTATACGTTGCTGGTCGGCGGGCTCTCCAACATGGCCTTCAACTCGGCGCTGTATTCAAAGCTCGGCTACGATCCTCTGAAGGATTTCGTGCCGGTCGCGCTGGTCTACAAGTTCGGCTACGTGATGGTCGGGCGCAAGGATTTGCCGCAGGCCAGGCTGGCCGACATCGTTGCTGCGGCGAAGGCCAATCCGGGCTCGATCTCGGTGGCGACGGCCGGTGTCGGCACCGGCCAGCAACTGGTGGCGGCGGCGTTCATGAAAGCCGCGGGCGTCAAGCTGCTCGAAGTGCCGTACAAGGGGTCGCCGCCGGCCTTCACCGATCTGCTGGCGGGCCGCATCGATCTGTTCTTCGATTCGATGGCGGCCGGTTTGCCCTATGTGCAATCCGGGCAGGCGCGGGGCATCGCCGTGCTGTCGTCCAAGCGCAGTCCGTTGGCGCCCGACGTGCCGACGATGTCGGAAGCCGGCGTGCCCGGGCTCGATGTCGATTCCTGGCTTGGAATTTTCGCGCCCGCGAAAACGCCGCCGGAGGTGCTTGCAAAGCTGCGTCGGGAAATACGCGCCGCATTGCCCGATCTCAAGGAGCGGTTCGAGAAGAGCGGCGGCGAAGTCTGGGACGTGCCGGACGACAAGCTCACTGCGTTTGTCGCCTCCGAACACGAGACTTGGACCAAGCTGATCCGCGAGGCCGGCATCAAGCTCGATTGACGAGGAGTTCTATTTCACCCGCTCGATCAATTCCATTGCACCCGCGGGCGCGCGGACCTTGCCCTCGTGGATCACGTAGGCGAACACGTCGCGCGGTGCCTTTTTCGGCTTGGTCGCATCGACGCGTGGCAGATCGTCGGGCTCGGAGCCTTCGGCCCAGGCCTGGAACCGCTTCGCCCAGGCGTCGAGCTGCTTTGGCGGGTAACAGGTCTTGAGTTCGTCATTGCCCTTCTGCAGCCGCGCATAAACGAAATCGCTCGCGATATCGGCGATCGCCGGATATTTGCCGTGCTCGGCGAACACCACAGGCGTTTCGAATTTTCGCAGCAGCGCGATGAAGTCGGGCACGCAGAAACTGTCGTTCCGCACCTCGACCACGTGGCGCAGCGCGCGGCCCTCGAGTTTGCGCGGCAGCAGTTCGAGGAACTTGCCGAAATCGGCCTCGTCGAATTTCTTGGTCGGCGCGAATTGCCACAGCACCGGGCCCAGCCGGTCGCCGAGTTCCAGCACGCCGGAATCGTAGAATCGCTTCACGGAATCGCCGGCTTCCGCCAGCACGCGCCGGTTGGTGGCGAAGCGCGGCCCCTTCAACGAGAATACGAAGCCGTCGGGCACTTCGCGCGCCCATTTTCGAAAGCTCTCCGGCTTCTGCGAGCCGTAATAGGTGCCGTTGATCTCGATCGAGGTCAGTTTCGACGCGGCATAGGACAGCTCCTTCGCCTGCGTCAGCTTGTCCGGATAGAACACGCCGCGCCATGGCTCGAACGTCCAGCCGCCGATGCCGATATAGATATTGCCGCTGTTCTTGGCGGTCGATTTTGCAGCTTTGCTCACCGGGGGCTCGTCATGAAGGAGGGATGATGTCGGCCGATCTTAATCCGGATTGGGCCCGATTGGCCAGATTGCCGCAGGCAAGATCAAGCTCCGGAAGGCCTGGATAGAAACACAGTGTCATCGTTCATCATATGGACAGGGGTGCGGCTTCGGCCGACAATGACCGCAGAACTTGGCGCGCCGATTGCAGGACATTGCAACGCAGCAGGCCTTTGCAATGTAGCAGGTCTTCGGCCCAGGATCTTTCCCGTTCATATCGAAGCAGAGGTTCGGGTTTGGCTACGAGCGGATATATGACAAGCAAGCATCAACCGTCGCAACGCGAGACCAGGACCGGTGGGCAGGCCCAGTTCGGGGCCCTGTTGATGACCGATGGTGGAACACAGCGGAGCGGGCCGCCGTCGCTGTTCCATGGCTTGACCGAGTCTGAAATCACGCAAGTGCTGGGTTCCGGCAAACGAAGGGTGCTCTACCGCGGCGCCCAGCTGTTCAGCCAGGGCAGCCCGCAGGACGGCATCTTCCTGATCGAGAGCGGACGCATCAAAGTGTTCTACATCGCGCCGTCAGGCCGCGAGATCACGCTGGCTTATTGGCACTCCGGCAATTTCGTCGGCGGCCCCGAGGTCTTCAAGCAAGGCCTGCACATCTGGTCGGGGGTAGCCGCCGTCAACTCAACCGTGCTGCATTTGCCGGGCGATATCCTGCGCCGGATGGTGTTGACCATCCCCGCGCTCGCGATCGGAATCATCGAGGGCCTGACGTTCAAGGGACAATGCTATTCGGCATTGGCCCAGATGCTGGGGACGCGTTCGCCGACGGAAAGGCTGGCGCAGCTGTTGCTGCATCTGATGAACCTGTATGGCGTTGAAGAACGCGACGGCAGCTTGATTGCCGCGTCATTCACGCATGCGGACCTGGCGCATATGACCGGCGTGACGCGCCAGTCGGTAACGGTCAGCCTGAAGCGATTTACCGAGCTTGGAATCCTGCATGCGCACGGCTCCAACCTCGTGATCAAGAACGCGGACATGTTGGGCGACATTCGCGATGGCAAGCACGCCAAGAGCGCCGCTCCCGACGATATCGCATGACGGCAGAGGCGGGATGGTCGAGTCCCGCGTCAAACCGTCGCCACCCGTCATTCGATCCTTGCAGGTCGATTCCCAGTCGAGTGAATTGACCATTTTGTAGCCATCCAGCCCACCAGATAACCAAATCCAGCGCGAATTCTGTCCATTAATTGAGCATTCGCAGATTTCTTCGCAATAGGTTGCTGGCTCGAAGCGTTCTTCGTTTCGGATTCCGAGGAGGCCGTTCAGAACTTGCAGACCGGACGCGACAGCGTCCCGATGGAAGCAAGCGAGTTCACGGCAAATGACGCCCACCACGCCCTTCGTTAGCCACGCCCTTCGTGAACCCTGCTTTCGCGAACCGAACGCCGTCCGCGCCGCCAGAATTGGCCTGATGGCATGTCGTTTGCACAATCAAAGCCATCAAGCCAGTCAGTCTGCTCAGTGCCGAGTAACCCTGCCGCCCTTCGCCGTGGCCGGGGGATTCCGCATGTGCATTGCAAGTCACACCGCACAGTTTGGTTCGAAAGGATTTGTCTCATGAGCGTCGGCCCGTCCAAACTCTCTGGCTTCCTCCCTTTGATCGCTGCAGCCGCCATCGCATTGGCGCCCGGAAAGGCAAGTGCGGAGACGCTCGAGATCGGGATCGGCACCCAGAATACGACCACCAACACCGTGACCGGTGGCGTTGTGCTCAAGGAGCTTGGTCTCTTGGAGAAGCACCTGCCGAAGACCGGCAAGTACAAGGACATTCAGTACAAGCTGAGCTGGCAGAACGCCACGTCCGGCCCGCCGATCACCAACGGCATGATGGCCAACAATATCCAGATCGGCATGATGGGCGACTACCCGCTGA
Source organism: Bradyrhizobium sp. (assembly GCA_050726155.1). Taxonomy (GTDB): domain Bacteria; phylum Pseudomonadota; class Alphaproteobacteria; order Rhizobiales; family Xanthobacteraceae; genus Bradyrhizobium. The sequence goes on along the minus strand of JBOHIT010000197.1, from coordinate 334 downwards.
TGGTGAACGGCGCCACCGGGCAGGCGACCAAGAACGAAACCCAACTGGTTGCGATCATCGCCTATAACGCCCTCGGCGGCGGCAACGGCATCGTCGTGCACAAGGACTCGCCGTTCTACGAACTCGCCGATCTCAAGGGCAAGAGCGTGTCGGTGCCGTTCGGCTCCGCCGCGCACGGCATGATGCTGACTTCGCTGCAGAAGCGCGGCCTGCCGCCGGATTTCTGGAGCCTGGTGTCGCAATCGCCGGAAGTCGGCAGCACCAACCTGCAGGAAAAGCGTATCGACGCCCATGGCGACTTCGTCCCCTTCGCCGAGTTGCTGCCGTTCAAGGG
>JBOHIT010000196.1:0-4465 GCA_050726155.1 Bradyrhizobium sp. | reverse complement strand
GATCCACAATGGCGAGATGGATTTTGCCACCTTGATCCGCGCGATGTCGACGCGGCCTGCCGAACTGCTGGGCTTGCCGGGCGGAACGCTGCGCCCCGGCGCGCCGGCCGATGTCATCGTGATCGATGCCGACACGCCTTGGGTGCTCGATCCCGCCGATCTGCAATCGCAATGCAAGAACACGCCGTTCGATGAGGCGCGCTTCTCCGGCCGCGTGGTACGTACTATTGTCGGCGGGCGGACGGTCTATGAACATGTCTAATGCGCGCGGGACATACCGTGAAGGGAGCTGCGGCGATGTCACCTGAGGCATGGCTCCCGATTGCGCTTGTTCTCGGCTACCTGCTCGGCTCGATTCCGTTCGGGCTGGTGCTGACCAGGCTCGCCGGCACGGAGGACCTGCGCTCGATCGGTTCCGGCAGTATCGGCGCCACCAACGTGCTGCGCACCGGGCGCAAGGGCATCGCTGCCGCGACGCTGCTCGGTGACGCGCTCAAAGGCACCGTCGCGGTGGTCATCTGCGGCTATTTCGGCGGCCCCATTGCCGCGATGCTGGCTGCCTTTGGCGCCTTTCTCGGCCACCTCTACCCGGTCTGGCTCAAGTTCAAGGGGGGCAAAGGCGTCGCCACCTATATCGGCGTGCTGATCGGCCTGTTCTGGCCTGCGGCAATCGTGTTCTGCGTGATGTGGCTGGCGACCGCCACCACCACGCGCTATTCGTCGCTCTCGGCATTGATCGCGGCCTTCGTAACGCCGCTGTTCCTGTGGTGGTTCGGCCAGCCGGTGCTGGCGTCCCTGCTCGTCGTGATGACGCTGTTGCTGTTCTACGCGCACCGCGAAAACATCAAGCGCCTGCAGGCGGGGACAGAAGGCAAAATCGGGGAGAAGTAGTTTTACTTGCGCGCCAGCGCTTCTTCCACAAACCGCGCTGCCGCCAGCGCCTTCGCATCGTCGCCATAGCGCGCGATGACCTGCACGCCGACCGGCAATCCGCCGGCGGCGGTGTGCGCGGGGATGTTGACGCAAGGCGTGCCCATCAGCGTCCACAGCCGGTTGTAACGGGCATCTCCAGTCGAGCCCAAGCCCGCAGGTGCCGCACCCGGAGCTGATATCGCCAGCAGCACATCGACGTCTTCGAAAATCTTCGTCAGCGCGATTCGTGCCTCTCGCGTAATCCGCATCGCCTCGTCATAGGCGGCCGGCAGCATGCCCTTGCTTTCGTCGAGCCGCCCGCGCAGGTTCGGCGCCACCGCGTCGTAATGCACGCGATATTCCCAGGCGAGCGCCTGATGCGCCTCGAATTCCTGCACCGTCGGGTGCTCGCGCCAGGCCTGCGCAACGATCTCCGGCATCGCCAATGTGCCTACCGACGCGCCCGCGCGTTCCGCTGCCCTGGCGGCGATCTGCAGCGCCTCGGCGCCGTCGGCCTCCGGCGCGCCCGCAAAATCCTGCGTCACCACGCCGATGCGCGGCGTCGGCATTGACGCCTGCGGCAGAAATTCGTCCCGGCCGGTCATCGCCGCAAGCCCGTGCGCGACATCGCGGACACCGGCCGCGAACAGGCCGACCGTATCCAGCGTCCAGGAATAGCACTTCACGCCGACGGTCGGCAGCAAGCGATAGGACGGCTTGATCGCGGCACAGCCGCAGAACGACGCCGGCCGGATTACCGAACCGCCGGTCTGCGTTCCCAGCGCCAGCGGGATCATGCCGGCCGCCACCGCCGCCGCCGAGCCGGATGACGATCCGCCGGGCGTGTGAGCGGTATTGCGCGGGTTGAGCGTTGCGGTCGGATCCGTGGAGGCAAACGCCGTCGTCGTGGTCTTGCCGGCGATGCTGGCCCCGGCCGCCTTCAGCGCCATTACGACTGCAGCATCCCCGCGCGACCGGAATCCCTTGTAGATCACCGAACCCATCTCGGTCGGAAAATCCGCGGTATCCATGATGTCCTTGATGCCGACGGCGATGCCGCGCAGCGGCCCGGCGGTTTCAGCGCGGACGCGCGCGTCATGGCAGACGAACGCGCCGATGGTTTTCTCCTGCGCGCCGATCACCTCCAGCGATTGGGCAATCGCGGCATCGGCGGAGAGTTCGCCCTGCGCGATACGGCGTTGAAGGTCGGCGAGCGAGATCATGGACATACTCCTGCGGCGAACGAACGGGTTTTACGGAGCCGGTCGGAACGGGGCAAGCGCATCGCCGGCATGGCAGCCGTGAGAACAGGTGTTGATCGCAATCTCCGGTTGGGCAAAGCTATCGCCCACATGCACGAGCGAACGCCCAACCCGCCTGACCTCACCGACTCCGAGCGGATCAACCGGTTGCGGCTGATCCGATCCGATAATGTCGGCCCGCGTACCTTCGCCTCCCTGCTCCGGCATTTCGGCAGCGCCCGATCAGCGCTGGAACGGCTGCCCGATCTGGCGCGGCGTGGCGGCGCGTCGGGTGCCGGCCGAATCTGCAGCGAGGACGACGCACGCGCTGAACTCGCTGCCGGCAGAAAGATCGGCGTCAGCATCGTCGCGCCCGGTGAAGCCGCCTACCCGCCGCGGCTGGCGATGCTGGACGATGCGCCACCGCTGCTCGGCGTTCGCGGCGCGCCTGACGTGATGACGCGGCCGATGATTGCGATCGTTGGCTCCCGCAATGCGTCCGGCGCCGGATTGAAATTCGCAAGCCAGCTCGCGCGCGATCTCGGCGACGCCGGTTTTGTCGTTATCTCAGGCCTGGCGCGCGGCATCGATCAGGCCGCGCATCGGGCCACGGCCGCGGGCGGCACGGTGGCGGTACTGGCCGGCGGCCATGACCGGATCTATCCGCCCGAGCATACCGACCTGCTGGCCGCACTGCTCGAACAAGGCGGCGCGATTTCCGAAATGCCCCTCGGGCATGTGCCGCGCGCCCGCGACTTTCCGCGGCGCAACCGGCTGATCTCCGGCGCTTCGCTCGGTGTCGTCGTGATCGAAGCGGCGCATCGCTCGGGATCGCTGATCACGGCGCGGATGGCCGCCGAACAAGGCCGCGAAGTTTTTGCCGTCCCCGGCTCGCCGCTCGATCCGCGCGCTGCCGGCACCAACGACCTGATCAAACAAGGCGCGACGCTGACCACGGAAGCCAGCGACGTCATCAACGCGGTCGCGCCGATCATGGAGCGACCGGTCGCATTCGATGTGCGCGAGCCCGATGGCGAGCCGCTCGACTTCGACGCGGATGCAAGCGAGCGCAAGCGCATCATCGATCTGCTCGGACCAAGCCCGATCAGCCTCGACGACCTGATCCGGATGTCGGACGCCTCGCCCGCGATCGTGCGGTCCGTGCTGCTGGAGCTCGAACTCGCCGGACGATTGGAGCGTCACGGCGGCGGGCTGGTGTCGCTGGTTTAGAAGCGCAGTCCCGTTTCGGCAGGGCCGAAAACAAAATCGCGAAAACAACCCCATGCAAAGAAAGACGGGGCCGCAAATTAAGGTATTATACTACCAATTTCACGTTTGTCGTTGCGTGCATCAAACCAAATGGAAGTTGCTCTGGTGCGCTTGCAGTTCAGCGAGCGTGACGCCGGTAAACATGATTGTGTTTCCCGCCCCATCATCGATCACTGCTCCGGCTGCGGAATTGCTGGCGTGCGCGAACAGGTCTGCCAGGTTCTGAAACACGGACCTGGCGATCTGCACGGCATCGTTGTGCACATCGAAATCGGTGATTGTGTTTGCGCCGAAGCCGGGCCTGAACAGGAATGTATCCGGACCATTGCCGCCGCTGAGCGTGTCACCCATTCCACCGATGAGCACATCGGACCCATTGCCGCCCAGCAAGACCTCGTGCCCGGACGAGCCGTCAAGCACGTCCTGGCCGTTGCCGCCGTTCAACGCGATACTGGAGGGGGGCTGATAGGACTGGCTGGGATTGAGGACGACTATGCTTACAGTCGCCGTCGTGTTGCCGCCATGCCCGTCCCCGATGGTGTAAGAGAATGTGTCTTGCGGGACGATTTGAGATGGCAGCCCGCCCTTCGCGGCGACATAGATGTAACTGCCGTCCGCATTCAGGGTAAAGGAGCCGTATGCGCCGGCGATGCTGTGCCCGAGACTTCCACCAACAACGCCCGAAAGCCCGATTACATCGCCATCGGGGTCGAAATCGTTGGCCAGTACGTTGCCCCGAACAATTCCGCCCCTGGTGACGGCAGCTGAGTCGTCGACGGCGATTGCCGCGCGGTTGAGCGTGATGTCGAGGGCGGCGCTGGCCGTGCCGCCGTGACCATCACTGACCGTATAGCCGAAGATATCGTGCAGGTGGCTGCCGGTCGGTGCCAAAGCGAGGGCCGCGCTGTTGTCCGCCGCGTAGTTATAATGTCCGTTCGAAAACAGCGCCAGATGGCCATAAGCGCCGGCCGTGGCGACGCCGACATTGACCCCGAGCCCATTTACCGCGCTCACAACAAGCGGGTCTCCCTCCGGATCTGTAT
>JBOHIT010000195.1:0-5947 GCA_050726155.1 Bradyrhizobium sp. | reverse complement strand
GGGTCCATGTGCGAGCGGCGGATCCAGTTGGGCTCCACCGTGACCAAGGGGCTCGGCGCCGGCGCCCGTCCGGATGTCGGCCGCATGGCGGCGGAAGAAGCCGTGCGCGACATCGCCGAGCAGCTCGCCGGCTCCAACATGGTGTTCATCACCGCCGGCATGGGCGGCGGCACCGGCACCGGGGCAGCCCCCGTGATCGCCAAGACCGCGCGCGAGATGGGAATCCTCACTGTCGGCGTGGTGACAAAACCGTTCCACTTCGAAGGCCAGCGCCGCATGCGCACCGCCGAGTCCGGCATCGCCGAACTGCACAAGGTGGTCGACACGCTGCTGATCATCCCGAACCAGAACCTGTTCCGGGTCGCCAACGAAAAGACCACCTTCGCCGACGCCTTCGCGATGGCCGACCAGGTGCTTTATTCGGGCGTCGCCTGCATCACCGACCTGATGGTCAAGGAAGGCCTGATCAACCTCGACTTCGCCGACGTAAGGGCGGTGATGAGGGAAATGGGCAAGGCGATGATGGGCACCGGCGAAGCCACCGGCGAGAAGCGCGCGCTGACCGCGGCTGAGGCCGCGATCGCCAACCCGCTGATCGACGATAGCTCGATGAAGGGTGCGCGCGGCCTGTTGATCTCGATCACCGGCGGCAAGGACCTGACACTGTTCGAAGTCGACGAAGCCGCCACCCGCATCCGCGAGGAAGTCGACCAGGACGCCAACATCATCGTCGGCGCCACCTTCGACGAAAACCTCGACGGCGTGATCCGCGTCTCCGTCGTCGCCACCGGCATCGAAAAGGACATGATCGAGCGTAACGGCGCAGCAGCGCCCGCGATCGTGACCAATGCCGTGGCTCCGGCGACGCCGGACAGCCGTCTGGCCGACCTCACCGCACGGCTGCGCGCCGACAATGCGCGTCTGGCCGAGCGCGCCCAGAAGCTTGAGGCGCCCGCACCCGTGCAGCAGGCCGCACCGGTCGCAGCCCAGCAGCGTGCGTCCAACAGCGTCGAGCGTGCCGCGCTCGCCGCGATTGCCGCAGCGGTTGCCCCGGAGGCGCCGTTGCAGTCCGCCTCCTATGGCGACGTTACGGTTCGCCCGATCGCCCAGAAGCCGACCCTGTTCCCGGATCACCAGGAAGCGGCCCGTGCCGAACCCGAAGAGCAGGCCGCATTGCCCGAGACCTTCATCCCGCAGGCGGCGGAACGTCCGCCGACCCGCAGCCCGCGGATGCCGAAGTTCGAGGACCTTCCGATGCCGGCCCAGGCCGAAATCCGCCAGGCCCGCGGCGAGGCCGAGGAAGATCACCCGCAGAAGACCCGGCTGTCGCTGCTGCAGCGCCTGGCCAATGTCGGCCTCGGCCGCCGCGACGAAGAGACCGAGCCGCCGATCGCGGCCCGCGCCTCCGGTCCGGCAATGGCGCCGCTCCCGGAGCGCAAGCCGCAACGTTCGGTGGCCCAGCAGATGGGTAACGAACCGGTATCCGAGTATGCCCGCCGTCCCGCGCCGCAAGGTCTGGACGTGCATGGCCGCCCGGCACCTGTTGCTGCCGCGCCACAGGGCGACGACCATCTTGATATCCCGGCCTTCCTCCGCCGGCAGTCCAACTGAGTTTTGTTACAATTCAGGCAACCCAAAAGGCCCCGGCGGTATCCGCCGGGGCCTTTCTCTTGGAGCTTGCGAGGCGTCACAGTCGCGTCATCAAGCTACTGATTTTAAATGATTAATTATCTATTCCGTGGTCTGATGCCGTCGCCGGAAGGAGACCGGACCGCGCCGGAATTTGGTTAAGCCTTGGCGTGAATACGGCGGAGATAGGGTAACAATCGGTAAAAAAGCGTGAGTTGGCGCGCTTTAGGGCTGTGACTATGGTCTGCCGTGACTTGGGGATACCGGAAGCAGAATCGGCGCGAAAACGGGCCTTTGCTGTCTTAAGGTGAAGTCGGGTAGTGGGCGATTATCGAATGAAGTTCAGCCGTCAGACAACGCTTCGGTCGCAAGCCACCGTGACGGGCGTCGGCGTACATTCCGGTTTACCTGTTAATCTGACCATTGGACCTGCGCCTGTCGACGCAGGTTTTATTTTTGTCCGTACCGGTCTGGATGATGCCGATCGCGAAGTTCCCGCGATCGCGGAATCCGTGATCGCCACCGACTTTGCGACCGTTTTGGGCGACCGCGAGGGCCCGCTGGTTTCTACCGCCGAGCATGTACTTGCTGCGCTGCGGGGCATGGGTGTCGACAACGCCACCATCGAAGTCGACGGCCCGGAAGTTCCGATCATGGACGGCAGCGCGGCTGCCTTCGTCGCCGCCATCGATCAGGCCGGCATCGTCACCCAATCCGCCGCCCGACGTTTCATCCAGGTGCTGAAGCCAGTGCAGGTTGCACTCGGTGATTCCTTCGGCGAACTGCGTCCTTACGCCAACGGTTTCCGCGCCGAAGTCGAGATCGACTTCGCCAATCCGGTGATCGGCCGCCAGAGCTATTCGCTCGATCTGAGCCCCGAAAGCTTCCGCCGCGAGATTTCCCGCGCCCGTACCTTCGGCTGCATGAATGACGTGGCGCGGCTCTGGAGCGCCGGTTTCGCGCTCGGCGCATCCTTTGAGAATTCGGTGGTGTTCGACGAAACCCGTCTGCTCAACACCGAAGGCCTGCGCTACAGCGACGAATGCGCCCGCCACAAGGTGCTCGACGTGATCGGCGATCTCGCGCTGGCCGGTCTGCCGCTGCTCGGCGCCTACCGGTCGACGCGTGGCGGCCACAAGCTCAACCACGCGGTGCTGACGGCCCTGATGGCCGATCGCAGCGCCTGGCGGGTGGTCGAGGCCGAACCGGCACGCCGTCCCCGCGTCGAAGCCGGCGCCGGAATGGTGGGCGGCATGGTCGCTCCGGCCTATGGCCCGGACGTTTCCTGATTCCGCTCGCTAGAGCGTTTTCCAGCGAAGTGGACACCGGTTCGCGTCAAGAAAACGCGTCAACTCAAGAATCTGGAGCCCCGTTCCGATTCCATCGGAACGGAAAAGGCTCTAGTCCCGATTTCCGTAATAACCACAATTGGTAAGGATGGCTTCTGGCCGCCTTAATCCGGGCGAAATGCCTGCCTATTCGGTTGGTTGGTAACCATTTTTCGGCTACATAGGCGCGGGGATTATTCGACCATGATCGCGGTTCATGGATGGTCGCGCTCAGCTATCGCACCGCTACCAACCGCATAAAAGGCGTCAGGTCTCACACTCCATGTCGGCACAGCGTATGACGCTCGAACCACGCACATCATCCGGCCTCCACCGGTCCGGCCGGTCGCTCCTTGTGGCGGCGGCCCTGATTGCGCTGGCGATCCCGTTGAGCGGATGCGGCACCGGCGCGCTGTGGGACAAGTTCACCGCCAAGGACGACACCTTCAACGAGGAACCTGCGGACAAGCTCTACAATGAGGGCTTGTACCTGATGAACCAGCGCAAGGATAACAAGGCGGCGTCGAAGAAATTCGAGGAAGTCGACCGCCAGCATCCCTACTCCGACTACGCACGCAAATCGCTGCTGATGTCGGCCTATTCGTTCTACAGCTCCGGCGACTATGACAGCTGCATTGGCGCGGCGACCCGTTACGTCACTCTGCACCCCGGCAGCCCCGACGCCGCCTACGCGCAATATCTGATCGCGGCGTCGCATTACGACCAGATCCCGGATATCTCGCGCGACCAGGGTCGCACCGAAAAGGCGATCGCGGCGCTGGAAGAGGTGATCCGCAAATATCCGACCTCGGAATACGCCAACAGCGCCAAGGCCAAGCTTGAAGGCGCGCGCGACCAGCTCGCCGGCAAGGAAATGGATGTCGGCCGCTACTATCTGCTGAAGAAGGACTACACCGCCGCCATCAACCGCTTCAAAACCGTGGTCACCCGCTATCAGACCACCCGCCATGTCGAGGAAGCGCTGGCGCGGCTCACCGAGGGCTATATGGCGATCGGTATCGTCGGCGAGGCGCAAACCGCCGCGGCCGTCCTCGGGCACAATTTTCCTGACAGCCGCTGGTACAAGGAGGCCTATAATCTTGTAAAGTCCGGCGGTCTCGAGCCGAGCGAGAATCAGGGGTCCTATATTTCCAGGGCCTTCAAGAAAATGGGTCTCGGCTAGGAATTTACTTCGCATGCTGGCGCGTCTGTCGATCCGTGACATCGTCCTGATCGAACGGCTCGATATCGAGTTTTCCCGTGGCCTCGCGGTGCTGACCGGTGAAACCGGTGCGGGCAAGTCCATTCTGCTCGATGCCTTTGCGCTGGCGCTCGGCGGCCGCGGCGACGCGGGTCTGGTCCGTCACGGCGTGGAGCAGGGGCAGGTCACCGCTACGTTCGATGTGCCCAAGGGCCATCCGGCGACAAGGATCCTGTCCGAGAACGGCCTCGACGATACCGGCGAGATGATCCTGCGCCGCGTGCAGCTTGCCGATGGCCGCACCCGCGCCTTCATCAACGACCAGTCGATCAGCGTGCAGACGCTGAAAGCCGTTGGCGCCGCGCTGGTCGAGATCCACGGCCAGCACGATGAGCGCGCGCTGGTCGATGCCTCCACGCACCGGCAACTGCTCGATGCCTTCGCCGGCCTGGAAAAGGATGTCACAGCACTGGAAGCGCTCTGGGATTCGAGGCGCGCCGCCTATGGCGCGCTCGATGAGCACCGCGCCGGCATGGAGCGTGCGGCCCGCGAGGCGGACTATCTGCGCCATTCCTCCGATGAGTTGAGAAAGCTCAAGCCGAAAGACGGTGAGGAGACCGAGCTGGCCGGGCGGCGTACCACGATGATGCAGGGCGAGAAGATCGCCGGCGATTTGCGCGAGGCGCAGGACGCGGTCAGCGGCAATCATTCGCCGGTCGCAGCCCTCGCAGCGGCGGTGCGCCGGCTGGAGCGCCGGGCCGGCAATTTGCCTGCCTTGGTCGAGCCCGCGGTCAAGGCAATCGACATCGCGATCAACGCGCTGGAGGAGGCCGACCAGCATCTGACGGCGGCGTTGATTGCCGCCGATTTCGATCCCGCCGAGCTCGAACGAATCGAAGAGCGGCTGTTCGCGCTGCGCGCTGCCTCCCGTAAATATTCGACGCCGGTCGACGGGCTGGCGGCGCTGGCCGCCAAATATGCGTCCGACGTCGCGCTGATCGATGCCGGCGCGGACCAGTTGAAGAAGCTGGAAGCCGCCGCTGCCGAGGCCGATCAGCGTTATGGCGCGGTTGCAACCAAACTCTCCGTGGCCCGCAGCAAATCTGCTGAAAAGCTCAACAAGGCCGTCAACGCCGAACTGGCGCCGCTGAAACTGGAGCGCGCGAAATTCATGGCGCGGCTCGAAACCGACGCCAAATCGCCGGGCCCGCAGGGCATCGATCGCGTCGAGTTCTGGGTCCAGACCAATCCCGGCACCAAGCCGGGCCCGATGATGAAGGTCGCCTCCGGCGGCGAACTGTCGCGTTTCCTGCTGGCGCTCAAGGTGGTGTTGTCCGATCGCGGTTCGGCGCCCACGCTGGTGTTCGATGAAATCGATACCGGTGTCGGCGGTGCGGTGGCAGATGCGATCGGCGCCCGGCTGGCGCGGCTTGCCGGCAAGGTCCAGGTAATGGCGGTGACGCACGCGCCGCAGGTCGCCGCCCGCGCCAGCCATCATTTGCTGATTTCCAAGGACGCGATGGACAAGGGCAAGCGCGTCGCTACCCGCGTCAACGCCCTCGCCGCCGACCATCGCCGCGAGGAAATCGCCCGCATGCTGGCGGGCGCCGAGATCACCGCGGAAGCCCGCGCCGCCGCCGACCGGCTGCTGCGCGCAGCGACGGCGTAAAGGTGGCGTGGCGCAATGGCCGTGAAAGCAAAGAAGCCGCTGCTTGACGTCGCCAAGCTGACCAAGCCCCAGGCCAAGGTCGAATTGATGCGGCTGGCGCTTGAAATCGAGGGGCACAAC
>JBOHIT010000194.1:0-3760 GCA_050726155.1 Bradyrhizobium sp. | reverse complement strand
ACCCATGCCTCGCTGGTCGCGGCCAACGGGCTGTATGCGCGGCTGGCGCGGTTGCAGTTCGAGGGGGTGTGAGGTTCTTTCTTCCCCTCTCCCCTTGTGGGAGAGGGTGGCTTCGCGAAGCGAAGACGGGTGAGGGGTTCTCTCCTCACGGTGAGCCTCGAGGAGGATAGCAACCCCTCATCCGACGCGCTTCGCGCGCCGCCTTCTCCCACAAGGGGAGAACGAAAGAGACTCAATTCGCGCCGAACTTGAACTTGCCGTTATCCTCGAGATAGGGGCCGGTCCGCATGTAGAGCTGGCCGTTCTCGCCGACGAAAAACAACGTGCCCTTCGGCACTTTCTTGGCGCCCTTCAACAGCGTGCCGGCGTTGTTGGTGCCCAACTTGTACGCAGTCGTCTTGCCGTCCTTGCCGTAAGCGTAGCCCGTGTCGGATTTCAGCTCCCAGGGCGTCGGCGCGGCGGCCTGCGCGAATGCGGCCGACGTCAGCGCGCCGAACGCGGCCGTGATCAAAAAGGTTTTGATTGAAATTCTTGTCATCGTCGTCCCTCCCAGCGGCCAAAATTGGCTTCTGTCCCATCTCCTTGAACAAATCACGAACGCAGTTGATCCGTCAATACGACGAGTTGTCCAACCTTCACGCCTTCTCGGCGACTTTGTGATTTCCCGCATTGCACTTCGCGACTATGTTCCGGTTTCCGGTTACAAGCGTCGTATTGCCAAAACGTTATAGGGATGATTCGGATGAACCTCGTCATGAAGATCGGTTTCGGTGTCGCGCTGTCGTTCATGACGCTGGCTTCCGCTGTCCAGGCCGACGAATTCAAGCTCAGCAACAACCAGCGGATTGCCTGCAGCCGGGGCCTGAGCCCGGGCAAGCTCAACACCGCGACCTGCAAATCCTACGCGTATGTCTTCAACATCAAGACCTCGGAGTATTATCGCTGCCAGGTCACGCTGGCGCTGACGCGCGACAACAAGGAAGTCATCAACGTGCAGGCCGACGGCAGTTGCGCCAAGAGGCCGCGCATCTTCGAGACCGATTCCAACTATTCGTTCGACGCCACCGAAACCGAACCGCCGAACACCAATTCGTTCTTCGGCCCGGGCGGCTATGCGGTTTGGGCCAGCGACAACAATGCGCGGAAGGTGCGCGGCTGCATCATCATCTCGTCCGGCCTCGGGTCGGATATCTCGAAATGCCTCGACATGAAATTCGAGTGATGGACGGCGGGCGTGACAGCCAATCTGTCCGCGCCGGGTTTGCTGCCACCTTCCTGGCCGGCTTTCGTTTGAGGGGCGCTCAGTGTCCCTTGAACCGCTTGGCGGCGAACATATCGATGAGCTCCGGCGCGCCGCGCAGGGCGCCGACGCGTCGTTTGCCTATTTGCGTTACGGGCCGTTCGGGCTCCAGTGCGACTGCGGGAGCTGATATGCGGCTGGTTCATACACCCGCTGCTTTCTGAACGAACCGAACACCGGTTACGGCTTTTGGCCGGAGGAGGAGGCCAGTACCGGGCGCGAGCGGGCAAATTTCCTGACCCCCATCGGCTTGCCGAACAGGTACCCCTGCATCAGATCGAACCCGAGGCTGTGCGCGGCGAGGAAATCGGCGCGGGTCTCGACGCCCTGGGCGACCGCCCGCGCACCATGGTCCTGGGCCAACTCGACGATTTGACGGCACACCGACTGCTTCAACCTGTCATCCGCGCAACCGGTGACGAATTGATGATCGACCTTCAACTCCACGAACGGAAAGTTCCGAAGCCCCATCAAGGGTGGCCACTCCGCGCCGACATTGTCGACCACGATCGCGATATTATGCAAGCGGACCTGTCTTGCGACATCGACCACGAGATCCAGATTATCGATCACCTCGGTGCTGTCGATCTCGATCAGCAAGCCGCTGAACGCCGGATGCTCGGGCAGCGCGCGGCACAGATTGCGGACCGCCTCGCTGTCGCCGAGAAACGAAACCGGCATATTGATCGAGAGATCGACCGGTCCCTGCTGGTCGAGAAGGTAGCGCCAATCCTCGACGGCGCGGCCGATCACGAATTCGGACAGTTTGCGAAAATGCGGATCGTGGTCGTCGTGGATGAAGTAGGCCGGTGGAACCACCCCCCAGGCGGGATGCCGCATCCGCACCAGCGCCTCCGCGCCGCTGGGCGCGAGGGTGCGGACGTTGATCTTCTGCTGATACCATAATTCGAGCCAGCCGGCCTTCAGCGCCTCGGCGACGTCGACCGCCGGGCTCGGAGCCGGTTCTGACGGCAGAAGCGCCGCTAAACTGGCGCGCAGCGATCCGGCACCGAACGGCGTCTGCAGCGCGGGCAGCATCGCGATGCCGTATTCCTCGCCAATTTGTCGGACGGCCTTTACCATAATCGACTGTGACTGCCCGATGACGAGAACTTTGCCGCTGAAATTCTTCCTGACGAGAATCTCGAGAATACTGCCGACCTCGGTCCCGTCGAAAGACACGCCGAGGACGACAAGGTCGGGTTGTTGCAGGTCCAGGAATCCAGCCAGTTCCGTTGCGTTACCGCATTCGCCGGTAATGAAGCCAAGATCCTCGAGAGCGTCCGAAAGAAAGGTCCGAAGGTGCTTTTTGCTGTCGATGACGCAGACCCGCGGCATCATTTTTCGATGACCGAACCCGGCGCAGCGCGCGTGCTCTTTTGGATTGACGTGATTCATGCGGCCCCTCTTCAACGAATGTGCGCCGTAAGTCGTACATCCGCGCAGCGGTCGCAAAGATGGAATTTTCTAGATGACCCCATGAATGCTTCGGTAGGGTTAAACGCACGACTAAGAATAAAATTGTAACGAATGCGGCGGGAAATGGAACCATCACGGCAGGGGCGGGCTTGCACAACGGTTGTTCACGGCCGTGGTTGGCTCGATTGAACGCAGCCGCCGCCGTGCTTGCGCGATCGCTATCGCTGAAACGCGCTGTTCATCGATGAGACACGTTAAGGTCTGTGGTGGTTTGTCGACGCCGCCACGGTTTATGTCCGCTGTCAGACGAATAAATCGCCGCGACGCGCGTGAGGACACCGACTGCGGTCATCACTCCGGCTTGATGCCGGCGAATTTGGCGACCTTGCCCCACTTCTCGGTTTCCGCCAACACGTAGGCCTGCATGTCCGCGGGCGATCCGCCGGCCGGCTCGGCGCCGAGCTTGCGCAGTCGCGCGATGCCGTCCTCGGTCTTGAGGAACTTGTCGACGCTGGCGTTGAGCTTGTCGATGATCTCCTTCGGTGTCTTGGCTGGCGCGCCGATGGTGAACCACGACGCCGCCTCGTAGCCGGGGACGCCGGCTTCCGCGATGGTCGGCAGGTCGGGCAGGCCGGACCAGCGCTTGGCGGATGATACCGCCAGCGGACGGATCGAACTGGATTCGGCGAACGGCTGCGCCGCCGGCAGGTTGTCGATCATCAACTGCACGCGGCCGGCGATGAGGTCGGTCAGCGCCGGCGCGCTGCCCTTGTAGGGCACATGGGTCATTTCGATGCCGGTCATCGACTTGAACAATTCGGTCGAGACATGCGCGGTGCTGCCGAGCCCGGGCGTGCCGTAGAACAATTCGCGGGGCTTCGTCTTGGCATAGGCAATCAACTCGGCGACCGACTTCACCGGCAGCGAATTGGTGACCGAACAAAGATTGGGCACCCGCGCGATGATGATGACCGGCGCGATATCCTTGGCCTGGTCGTAGTTCATGTTCTTGAACACGAACTGGTTGATGGCGTGCGTGCC
>JBOHIT010000193.1:0-8043 GCA_050726155.1 Bradyrhizobium sp. | reverse complement strand
AACACTATCCTGCCCTGCGAAGGTGAAAGTCTGGTGCCATCGTTTGCTTCAGCCTATGGCGGTCGGGGTCCCCTGTTCTGGGAGCACGAGGGCAACGCCGCGGTCCGTATCGGAAAATGGAAGCTGGTGCGCAAATATCCGGGGCCTTGGGAACTCTATGATATGGAGACCGACCGCACGGAAATGCACGACCTCGCCCCGCAATACCCGGATCGGGTCCGCGACATGACGGAACAGTATCAAGCCTGGGCCACGCGTTGCGGCGTGATCCCGCGCGAGGAGATTCTGGAATTGATGAAGGCCGAAGGCGGGACCGCCTTCTGGGAAGAAGAGAAACAGAAATAGGGAGTGACGGTCGACCCCGAACTCCGGAGCGCGATACGCATCGCTGATTTCCGAAATGGACAAAAATAATCCCGGTTGCTGCGCACAGGGCCGCGCCGACGATCCGGCGGCAGCAACACGCTTTGCCGCGGCAACATCCGGGATTAAACCGGGCCGAGCCGTCGTCCCTCGCCGCTGGAGCCCTCCGATCGGCGGCACCTTCCTGATGGGGTCGGAGGACCGTCGCTTTCCTGACGATGGCGAAGGTCCAGTCAGAGAAGTCTCCGTCAGCGAATTTGCCATCGCATGCTTTGCGGTCAGCAATCTGCAGTTCGGCGATTTCGTCCGCGCCACGGGTTACACGACGGATGCGGAACGGTATGGCTGGAGCTTCGTTTTTTCGGGCTTCCTGCCTGATGATTTCAAGCGTGAGATCGGGAGCCAGGTTGCTGATACACCATGGTGGGTTCCGGTACCGCATGCCTATTGGGCCCAACCTGAGGGGCCGCCAAGCACAATCCTTGATCGTCTCGATCATCCAGCGGTGCACGTTTCCTGGAACGACGCCGATGCCTACTGCCAATGGTCCGGGACGCGGCTGCCGACCGAAGCCGAATGGGAAATGGCCGCGCGCGGCGGCTTGAAGCAGGCCGTCTATCCCTGGGGCGATGAATTGACCCCTGCGGGACAACACCGCTGCAACATCTGGCAAGGCGACTTTCCCAGTCACAACACGGCCGACGATGGTTACGCCGGGACGGCACCGGTTCATGCCTTTGCAGCCAATGGCTACGGCCTGCACAATGCGGCCGGTAACGTCTGGGAATGGTGCGCAGATTATTTCTCGCCCCGGTATCACCGCCTCACCGCGTCACAGGATCCACGGCACAATGAACCGTCGCCCAATCGGTCGCTGCGCGGCGGCTCGTTCCTCTGCCACGAGTCCTATTGCAACCGCTACCGCGTCGCGGCACGCAGCTCCAATACATCAGACAGTTCCTCCAGTAATATCGGATTCCGCGTGGTCAGGTGCGACAGCGAGGAGCAGCGGGTGCGATGACGGTCGTCAGCCTCCGATAGCACGAAGAAGGCCACGGCTTCCGGCTACTACTTGCCGCCGGCAGGTTCAGGTGAACGGCCCACTCAGGGTCGCAGATCCATGTCGATGCGGATGAAATCACCGCGATAAGTGACTTCACCCAAATAGATCACTGTCCTGTCTGCTGTCGTGAATACCCGCCGCACCTCGGCAACGGGTGAGTTCAAGGGTACACGCAGAAGCTTCGCCACCTCAAGATCGGCGATACCGATCGTCAGCGTCTGCCGGGCGCTGCTGATGGCGGGCTCACGCATGTCCTTCAGGATGGGAATCACCGTCTCCTTGCGAAAGCGCTTCGGCGCTTTCCGGAATACTTTCTCGTCCAGATAGATCGAGATCACGCAATATGGCCGCTTGTCTCGCGAATGCACGCGTCGCATGAAAACATAATTTGCGGCTGGCTTGCCGTCTTCAGGCAGCAACGGCGCATCGGTGCGGCTTTCCGAGATGTTGATGATCTCCGGCGAAGTGTCTCGGTACACTTCGGCAAGGTCGGACAACGTGGTCTCGACTTTGAGCCAACGATCCTGCTTCAGCATGCCCGTGATAAAGGTGCCTCGCCCCTGACGCGCCTCGATAATGCCATCACGCGCCAGCAGGTCGACCGCTTGGCGGATGGTGACGCGGGAGACGCCGAATTCCGCAGCAAGATCCTCGTTCGCCGGCAGCCGCAGGCCTTGTGCCCATATGCCTCGTGCGATGCGCTGCCGGAATATATCGGCAATCTGTGCATATTTTGGGACGTGACTGTCGGAAATCAGTTCCATCTCACGCTCTCCGGTTCGCGGCTACGACATCACAAGGGCCGCGCCGCGCTCCCCGATCATCAGGCTGGTCGCATTGGTGTTGGCAGACGTAATCTGCGGCATCACGGACGCGTCGATCACCCGCAACCGGTCGACGCCGCGCACGCGCAGTTGCGGATCGAGCACCGACGTCTCATCATCTCCCATCCGGCAAGTGCCGACGCAATGAAACACCGTGCCTCCCGTGTTGCGCGCGAAATCCCACAGGCCGGCATCGCTGTTGGCGGCTTCGCCTGGCATCATCTCGACATCCCAAAGAGCGCGGAACGACTTTTGTTGATAGATGCTGCGCAGGATGTTGAGCCCGGCGACGATCGTCTTGCGATCGATCTCCTCGGCAAAGTAATTGGGTTCGATACGCGGCTGCTCAAACGGGTCAGTCGAGCGGATCGAAAGCTGCCCGCGCGATTTGGCATGACATTGCCAGGCTGACGCCGTGAAGCCGGAATAGCTGTGCAGGGGATCACCGGGCTTGTCGACCGACAACGGCATGACGTTGAATTGTACGTCGGGACGCCCGCCGGCGGCATATTCCGTGCAAGCGGCGCCGCCAACCTGGCCAGCGCCGACCGTCAGCGGACCACTGCCGGCGAACATCCATTGCAAGCCCATTCTGGCGAGCTGGACTGGATTGCGCACCTGGTCGTTCAACGAGATCGGCTGCTTTAGTCGTACGATAAGCCGCGCCTGATAGTGATCCTGCAAGTTGCGCCCGACTTCCGGAGAGTTAGCGACGACCGGAATGCCCAGCCCGCGCAACAGTGCGGCCGGGCCAATGCCCGACAATTGCAGCAGATGCGGCGACTGCAGTGCACCAGCTGACAAGATGACCTCGCGGTCCGCGCCGGCACTGAACGTCTGCGCACCCTTGATCCACTCAACGCCGGTCGCGACGCTTCCCCGAAACGTAACCTTGCTGACCTGTGCGTTGGTGATGACTGTCAGATTTGGCCGGTGCACGACCGGCTTCAGGAAAGCGGACGCCGAGCTGCTGCGCCAATGCCTGCCAATGCCGAGTTGGTAGCTGCCGACGCCGTATGTCGTCTCGCCATTGAAATCGGGATTGCGCGGCAGTCCAGACTCGACGCCGGCTTCGATCCATGCCGCGGATGCGGCGTTGTCGTTGCGGAGGTTCGAAACCTCGAACTCGCCGAGGCCGCCGTGGTACTGGCTTTCGCCGCCCGAATAACGTTCGTAGCGGCGGAAGTACGGCAGCAATTCGCGGTAACTCCAGCCCGCTGCGCCCAGCCGTTCCCAATCATCAAAGTCCTCGTGCTGGCCGCGAATGAAGATCAGGCCATTGATGGACGAAGAGCCTCCCAGCACGCGGCCGCGCGGCCAGACGATCGGGCGGCCGCCTGTGGTTTCGTTCGGCTCGGTCTTGAACAGGCGTGAAAAACGCTCGTTGTAGATTGTCCGGTAATAGCCGACCGGCAGCTTGAGCCAGAAATTCCGGTCAGAGCCGCCGGCCTCCAGTAACAGCACGCGGCAAGACGGATCGGCGGACAGCCGGTTCGCGACGACGCAACCGGCCGATCCAGCGCCCACGATGATATAGTCATAGCCTTTCGCGGTCATGTCAGGCCGTGCGGTATTGTTCGATTGAAGCAAGGTCCAGCTCGATTCCAAGGCCGGGATCGTCGCCCAGGGTGATCGTACCATCGCGGACATTCGCGACGGGACCACAAAGCCGGTCGCGCAGGGGATTGTCGTTGGCATCGACTTCCAGCAGGCCGTCGCCCCCTACTCCGGCGAGCAGATGCGCCGACGCCAACAGACCAATTCCACCGCCGAGATAATGCGGACAGAACGTCTTGCCGGATTTCACGATGTCGCGGGCGATGGCGCTGCACTCCGTCAACCCGCCCCACTTCGCGATGTCGGGTTGAACCACCCGCAGTACGTCATCCCCAAGTACTTGTCTGAAACCATCACGGCTCGCGATGTTTTCACCGGCGGCGAGCGGTACGGCTGCACCCTTCCGCAACGCCTGCCACTCTTGCCACGGCCGATCGGCACGGATCGGCTCCTCCAGCCAGGCGAGATTGAACTCCGACAGTTCGGGCGCAAGCTCCAGTGCCTGCTCAATTGACCAACCCTGGTTGGCATCGGCAGCCAGCATGCCGTTGCCAACCAGGTCGCGAAGCGATGCCAGGTTGGCACGATCGCTCGCAGGCGCGAAGCCGATCTTCAGTTTCAATGCACGGTGCCCGCGAGCCAGGGCCGCTTCCGCCATCTGCCGCGACCCCGTCGGGTTGATGCCGCTGGCGTAGACCTTGATCTGTTGGCGGGCGCCGCCGAGCAGTTTCCACAAGGCGGTCTTGCGCCGCCGCGCGTACAAATCCCATACGGCGAGGTCGATGCCCGCGATGGCCTGTGCAAATGGTCCAGGCTCACCGCATTGCAAAGCCAGCACGCTGGTACCCCGCGTGAGCCGCTCGAAAATCTGCAAGGGCTCGCTGACTGCAACGCCCGATATGGCAGGAGCCAGCACCTCATTTACAAGCCGTGCGCGGTGTTCGGCACCGGTGGAAGGAAAGTTCGACCATACCTCGCCCCAGCCCGAATTGCCGTCCGTGTCTTCCGCGCGGACGAACACCGCCGGACGGTTCAGCATCCGGCCGAAAGAGGTAACCACCTGTGTCGACAGCGGATAGCGATAGCAAAATGCCTGCACGCTGCGGACAGTGAAGGTCGACGATATCATTTCAAGAACCCGGGGCGCGGCGCAACGTCGCCGCCTCTTGTATGGTCATCCTATTTATAATATGACCTAGTTCACATCAACTGCAATTGCGGCCGGAAGCGTTGAAATGAATGGAAGTGTCGCGAGACGCTTTTTACTGGGATTTACGCCATGGGTCGGCGCGATCCTGTTATGGTATGGCGTGCGCTGGAGTGGCCTCGTCAACGCCTCCCTGATTCCCGCGCCGCATCAGGTCGCGGCAAAGTTCGTCGAATTGCTGCTGCATGAAGGCCTGCTGTACGACATTTTTGCTTCGACGCGCCGCGTTTTTCTCGGTGTCATGCTGGGCATCCTCGTCGCCGTTCCCGTCGGATTTCTGCTGGGCTGGTACCGGCCAGCGCGCACCTTTGCCGATCCGATGATCAATTTCTTTCGTGCGCTGCCGCCGATAGCGCTGATTCCGCTGGTGATCGTCTATTTCGGGGTCGACGAAATCGCCAAGCTCGTCATCCTGTTCTATGCCTCGTTCTTTGCCGGCGTCATCGTGATGTATGAAGGGGTCTCGCAGATCACCCCGCTCTATATCCGCGTCGCCCAAACGCTGGGCGCCGGCGAGCTGGAGATCTTTCGCAAAGTCATTATTCCGTTGACGGTGCCGCATATTCTCACCGCGCTCCGCGTCGCGCTCGGCGTGGCCTGGGCTACCTTGGTCGCCTCCGAACTGATCGCCGCCCAGCGCGGCCTCGGCGCAATGATTCAGAACGCTTCGACCTACTTTTTACTCGACGTCATCTATGTCGGCATCATCTGCATCGGCCTTATTGCGCTGATCATGGATATGATTTTACGGCGCATCAGTGCGCGGCTGCTGGTCTGGCAGGAAAGAGCCGTCGCATGACCGTTTCAGCAAGCGCCAAGCGTGCGCAGTTCGAGCATGTATCGCTGTCCTTCGACACGCCCAAGGGAAAGCTGCGTGTGGTGGACGATGTCAGCTACGGCATCCACGACGGAGACTTCATTGCCGTGATCGGACCGTCCGGCTGCGGCAAGACCACGATGATGAGCATGCTGGCGGGGTTTCAGAAGCCGACGACCGGCAAGGTGCTGTTTGATGGAAATCCCGTGAAGGGACCGGGTCCCGAACGCGGCGTGATCTTTCAGGAGTACGGCGTTTTTCCATGGCTGACCGTCAAGGAAAACATCTCATTCGGCCTCAAGCTCAAGGCCAATCGCGTTCCCGTCAGGGAAAAGGACCAGATTTGCGAGCACTATCTCGCACTGATGGGCCTGTCGGATTTCGCCAATTCCTATCCGAAGCACTTGTCGGGCGGGATGCGGCAACGACTTGCGATCGCGCGCGCCTATGCGGTCAAACCGCAATTCCTGCTGATGGACGAACCGTTCGGCGCGCTGGATGCCCAGACACGCGCCAACATGCAGAACCTGCTGCTGAAAGTATTGGCGACCGAGGGCAAAACCGTCATGCTGATCACGCATTCGGTAGAGGAAGCGATCTATCTTGCTTCGCGCATTGTGGTGGTGACGGCTCGACCCGCCCGAATCAAGGAAATCATCGACATCCCGTTCTCCTATCCGCGCGATGAATCGCTGCAGGAGCGACCGGAATTCGGCGAGCTCCGAAGCCACATCCGAGAACTCGTCATGAGCGAATACCGGGCACAGCAGGCGCAGATGCGGCCGGGCTCGTTTTCAGAATAAGCCAAAAAGAATGCAATAGGGAGGAATGCCATGGATCGACGACAGTTTCTGACTACCACCGCCGGCCTCGCACTTGGAGGATTTGCAGCCTCCGCACCTGCCATCGCGCAGGCGAAAACCAAAGTTCGCGTCGGCTATCTGCACACCGTCGCCGTCGACGGACAGATCTGGACCGGCATGGACCGCGGCTCTTTCGAGAAGCAGGGCCTCGATCTCGAATTACGCCAGTTCAATACCGGCCTGGAAATCTTCCAGGCCTTGATCGGCGGCAGCCTCGACGTGTTGGCGACAGGTGCGGTGCTCTCGAACTTCCCGGCGCGCGGACAGGGCAAAGTGTTCCTGATCAACGATATCGAAGTCGCCACCGCGCAGCTGTGGGTGCGTTCCGACCAGGGGATCAAGTCGTTCGAGGATCTCAAAGGCAAGCGGATCGCCACGGCGACCGGCACCACCGCGCATGTTTTCCTGGACAAGGCGCTGCGCGCCAACAAGATCGATCCCAAGGAAGTCGAACTCGTCAACCAGACCATGCCGGCGGCGGTGACGGCGTTCATCTCAGGCGCCGTACCCGCGGTCGCGCTCTGGGTGCCCTTTAACGTGACCGTACGCGACAAGGTCCCCGGCGCGATAAAGCTCGCCGATGCGTCTGCCTACTATCCGCAGGCGGCCATCATTGGCGGCTGGGCGGCAGCCAACGACTATTATGAGCCAAACAAAGAGACCCTCGCCAAGCTGATCAGGGGCTGGGCCGACGCCAACGATTACATCATCGCCAACAGCAACGAGGCGATGGAGAAGCTGCAGAAAGGCCATTACAGCCAGACGCCGCTGGCCGACATCAACGAGTCCTTCAAGGCGCAGAAGATGTTCACTTCAAGCGAATGGAAGCGACTCTATTCCGACGGCACGGTCACCAACTGGTTGCAACAGACCACCGACTTCTTCATGGCGAACGCCAATATCAAAGACTTCACTCCGGCGAGTAAATATTTCGATCCCAGCCTTTATCTCAAGACAATCGCCTGAGCGAGGAGTGAAGGACGTCACTTGGGAGTGGCGTCCTTCACTCCACCAACGGCGATATCCGCTTAGTGCGAGAAGTTGTCGCTCCAGCTTCCTAAGCAGCGTGGCGGTGCGGCAAGTAAATGAACGATGACTGTCTGGCGCGGGTGCTGACGGATAGCTTAGGCGGCTGGTTCGGCGCCATTATCGAGCCTCGATGGTTGCGGAAATCGACACCCAGCGCTCGCCGTCGAAGCGTGGTGTCCGGCGTAGCTTGAGCGAAGCAAACGCGACGACGGCCCGCCATTACTTCTTCTTGCGCTTACGCTTGGTGCCGGCTTGCGCGGCGACCTCCGCGCCGCGCCCGGTGTCGAACTGATCGGCATCCAAAACGACCTTCGGAAAGT
>JBOHIT010000192.1:0-3766 GCA_050726155.1 Bradyrhizobium sp. | reverse complement strand
ACATAGACCTGATCGTCATAGGCTGCGTCCATCAGCGCGTTGCGGCTTTTCACGACGCCGGGGCGCGTCGCCAGCGCCTGCAGGATCAGGAACTCGGTCACCGTCAGCGTCACCGCCTCGTTCTTCCAGGTGCAGGTGTGGCGCTCGGGATCCATCCGCAGCAGGCCGCGATCCAGCGCCTTGGCGTCGGTTTCCTTCGGCGCGGCGGTGGGATCCTTCGGCGCGGCGCGACGCAGCACGGCCTTGACGCGTTCGACCAGCAGGCGCTGCGAGAACGGCTTGCGGATGAAATCGTCGGCGCCCATTTTGAGGCCGAACAATTCGTCGAATTCCTCATCCTTGGAGGTGAGGAAGATCACCGGCAGGTCCGACTTCTGTCGCAGCCGCCGCAACGTCTCCATGCCGTCCATGCGCGGCATCTTGATGTCGAGGATCGCAAGGTCCGGCGGCGAGGTGCGGAAACCATCGAGCGCCGACGCACCATCCGTGTAGGTCATGATGCGATAGCCTTCGGCTTCGAGCGCAATCGAGACGGAAGTGAGAATGTTGCGGTCGTCATCGACCAAGGCGATTGTGGGCATGAGCCTGCTTTCGAAAGAGAAGTGGCTTAACGGCGGGCAATTCAGCTATGCGCCGTATAAATGGGCTTCTTACCCGGTCAACGAGCAATGCAAGCTGGGCTGAAGTGTGACCGAGTTCCGCAAAAGCGCGCTTTCGCGGACAATGCATTGCCCCCATATAGCACCCTCAAAGCCTGAGAAAAGGCCCTTTTCGCAATAAGATGGCTGGATATTCAGATGCAACCGACCGCAGATTTCGACCCTTCCAGGCTGGCCCGATCGCTGCTGCGCCGGAGCCGGCAGGGGGCGCTGGCAACCCTGATGGCCGGCAGCGGCGATCCCTATTGCTCGCTGGTCAATATCGCCAGCCATTACGACGCCGCGCCGATCCTGCTGATTTCGCGGCTGGCGCTGCATACGAAGAATATCCTGGCCGATAACAGGGTCTCGCTGATGCTGGACGAGCGGGTCGCGGGCGATCCCCTGGAAGGCGCCCGGATCATGCTCGCCGGCCGGGCCGAGGAGGCCGCGGGCGATCAGGCCGAAATCCTGCGACGGCGCTACCTCAGTGCCCATCCATCGGCGGAAGCCTTTGTAGAATTTAAGGATTTTTCGTTCTTCCGGATTGTGCCGTCAGGCGCCCATCTGGTCGCCGGTTTTGGCCGGATTATCGACCTTAGGCCGGCCCAGTTCCTGACCGAGATCGGCGACGCCGGGGAACTGCTGGAAGCCGAGCAGGGCGCCGTGGAACACATGAACGAGGACCACCGCGAGGCGATGAACCTCTATGCCACCCGGCTGCTCGGGGCCGACAGCGCCGACTGGGCCTGCACCGGTTGCGACCCCGACGGGATGGACATGCAGGCCGGCAACGCGACGCTCCGGCTGGATTTCCCGGAACGGGTCACCGATGGCACAGCCTTGCGCAAGATGCTGGTCCGCCTGGCGGGCGAGGCGCGGGCCAAAGAATCTCCAAAGCAGTAGCCCGGAGCCATCCCGGCGGATTTGAACGGCTGCGGCCATTCGCGCGACCTAATCCACACTCCCGCGCGAAGTGGCAAAGGTTCAGTCCGCATCATGAATTTCCGCCATCGATTGGTATTTTCGCTGTGCCTGGCATTGCTCGCGAGCACGTGCCTCAGCGCGCCGTCCTCGGCGCAAAAGGGCGAGGCTGCCGCACTCAGCGCCAAGATCACGGAGCTCGGCCGCGCCGGAAAATATGCCGAAGCGGTCGCACTGGCGCAGGGACAGGTCGAATCGCTGGAAAAGAAATATGGCGCCGCGCATCGCGACGTCGGCGCCGCGCTGAACAATCTGGCGCAGCTCTACGGCAGCCAGGGCAGGGACGTTGAAGCCGAGCCGATGTTCAAACGCTCCATCGCGATCCTGGAGAAGACGGCTGGATTAGAGTCGCCGGAGTTTGCTGCTGCATTGAACAACCTTGCAGCGCTCTATCAGCGCCAGGAGCGCTACGCCGAAGCCGAGCCGCTGTTCAAGCGCGCGCTGACGATCCGCGAGCGGTCGCTGGGCAGCGCGCATCCCGACGTCGCGCAGTCGCTGAACAATCTGGCCACCCATTACGTGAAGCAGGGCCGGCAGGCCGACGCCGAGCCGTTGTTCAGTCGCGCGCTGGCGATTTACGAGAAGGCCGGAGGTCCGGAGCATCCCGCGGTCGCGACCGTGTTGAACAATCTCGGGCAGGTCGCCAAGGACCAGAAGCGCTATGCCCAGGCGGAGCCGCTGATCAAGCGTTCGCTGGCGATCCGCGAGAAGGTGCTCGGGCGCGACCATCCCGACGTGGCGCGTTCGCTGAACAATCTGGCCGACCTCTACGACGGGCTGCCGGGTCGCGTCCGCGATGCCGAGCGACTGTTCGAACGGGCGCTCGCGATCCGCGAAAGCACGGTTGGACCCGATCACCCGGACACCGCCAAATCGCTGAACAATCTGGCGCTGTTCGAGGCGGAGACGGGTTACCCGCAGAAGGCCCTGCCGCTGGCGCAGCGGCTGATCGCAAACGGGCGCGGGGAACTGCGCGCCGTTCTCCCGGCGCTGGCGGATGCGGAACGCAACAAGTTGATACCGACCGATCAAGCGGTGGATGCGATGCTGAATGCGATCCAGCGCAGCACCCAGTCGTCAGCGGCGTCCGCCGTCAACAAGCTCGCGGTGCGGCTGGCCGCGGGCACCGATCCGCTCGCCGAACTGGTTCGGCGGGATCAGGATCTCCAGGCCGAAGCGGAAGCCCTGGACAAGGCGCTGGTAACGGCGGTCTCGAAAGAGCGATCAAAGCGTGACCTCGCGGCCGAGCAGCGCATCAAGGCCAGGCTAGCCGCCATTGCGACCGAACGCCCGTCGCTGCAAAGAACCTTGTCGGCGGAGTTTCCCGACTACGCCGCGCTGTCGAATCCATTGCCCATGACGGTGAAGGAGATTCAGTCGCTGTTGTCGGGCGATGAGGCGATGGTGCTGCTCACGGTCACGGTGAAGGACAGTTACGTCATCGCCATCACGCGCGAGGGCTTCGACTGGTCCCCGATCGGGCGGGGCTCGGAAGAGTTATACCAGATCGTTGCCGATTTCCGCCGTGGGTTGAATGTGACCAATGCCGGCGATGCGTCCGGAAAATCCTCGCTGTTCAATCTCGAATTCGCCAACTGGCTCTACAATCACCTGCTGGGTCGCGTCGAGACACGGCTGAAGGACAAGCGCAGTCTTCTGATTGTTCCCACGGGCGCGTTGACGGCGCTGCCGTTCCATCTGCTGGTGACGGAGAAGCCGGCTGCCGCGGTCCCGGAAACGCTCGACGGCTATCGCGACGCCGCCTGGCTGCTCAAGCGTCACGCGGTGTCGGTATTGCCATCGGCTGCAAGCCTGAAGACGCTGCGAGGAATTGCCCGCAAGGATCAGACCACCAAGCCGATGACCGGTTTTGGCGATCCCTTGTTCAACCCGCTGCAGGACAATAGCGGCGACAGACGCGGCGCGGAGAAGCCGGTGGCGATCAAGTCCGCAGGCCGCGGCGTTACCAACGTCGCCTATACCGATTTCTGGCAGGGCGCCGGCGTTGATCGCGCGCGGCTCTCTCGCGTGCTGTCGCAATTGCCCGACACCGCCGACGAACTCAATGCGGTCGCGAAAGATCTCGGCGTTTCCGAACGCGATATCCATCTCGGCGAGGACGCTAGCGAAACCACCGTCAAGCG
>JBOHIT010000191.1:0-4746 GCA_050726155.1 Bradyrhizobium sp. | reverse complement strand
CGGAGGCAAAAGAGCCGTTCTCCGGGGAGAGCACGCTATAAGCCGTAAAGCCATTGCGCAGGGAATGTCGGATGTTCTCCGCTGCCCTGTATGCTCGTGGGCGCACTCTTTGTGCACATTGCTCACGAGATCGCGGGTGCAGCGCGCATCCGGCATTCCCTGCGCCCTCTGATTTCGGAGGGCGAAACTAATCTGAAAACTTCGGGCGCAACCGCGTCGCGAGAAGGTAAACGCATATCGGCTGCTTGAATTGAAAGCATGAACCCACCGCGTCATTGCGAGGAGCGAAAGCGACGAAGCAATCCATCTATCCGCTACGCCGCGCCATGGATTGCTTCGCTTCGTTCGCAATGACGGGGATGGGCCGCCCGCGGCGTACTGGGTCTCCCGCTTTCGCGGAGGACGACAGCGTCGGCCTTCCGACCTGATACGATGTTCGCCCATAATCATCCCGACTTGGGTCCAGTCGCTACGGTCTCGCCTGACGGAATATTTCCTCGCTTGCCAATACCCTCCCGACAGGCCAGAAAAACATGGAAACAGGAAACGCCAGCGGAGAACGATTTGACCATCAAGGGCAAAGCCTACATTGCCGGGATCTACGAGCATCCGACCCGGCACGCACCCGATAAATCCACCGCGCAGTTGCACGCCGAGGTCGCCAAGGGCGCGATCGAGGATGCGGGCCTGACCAAAGCCGATATCGACGGCTATTTCTGCGCCGGCGACGCCCCGGGCGGGGCCATGCCGATGGTCGATTACCTCGGCCTCAAGGTCCGCCATTTCGACTCCACCGACACCGGGGGCTGTTCCTACCTGGTCCATCTCGGCCACGCCGCAGAAGCGATCGCGGCCGGCAAATGCTCGATCGCGCTGATCACCTTGGCGGGCAAGCCACGCACCGGCCCGATGCCGCCACGCGGTTTCGGCGCCGAGGGTGATTTCGAGGCGGCCTATGGGGCGACCACCCACAACGTCTATGGCATGTGTGCCATGCGCCATATGCACGACTACGGCACCACCAGCGAACAGCTTGCCTGGATCAAGGTCGCGGCCTCGCACCATGCCCAGTACAACCCGCATGCGATGCTCAAGGAAGTCGTCACCGTCGAGGACGTCTTGAACTCGCCGATGATCTCAGATCCGCTGCACCGGATGGATTGCTGCGTCGTCACCGACGGCGGCGGCGCGCTGATCGTGACCACGCCCGAGATTGCCAAGAGCCTGAAGAAACCGCTGGTGCGCCTGATCGGCCACGGCGAGGCGATGAAGGGCCCGCGCGGCGGCAAGGACCTCGATCTCACATACTCCGCCGGCGTCTGGTCCGGCCCGCGCGCCTTCGAGGAAGCGGGCGTGACGCCGAAGGATATCAAATACGCCTCGATCTATGACAGCTTCACCATCACGGTGCTGATGCAGCTCGAGGACATCGGCTTCTGCAAGAAGGGCGAGGGCGGCAAGTTCGTCGCCGACGGCAATCTGATTTCCGGCGTCGGCAAACTGCCGTTCAACACCGATGGCGGCGGCCTCTGCAGCAACCACCCGGTCAATCGCGGCGGCATGACCAAGATCATCGAAGCGGTGCGTCAGCTGCGCGGCGAAGCGCATCCCAAGGTGCAGGTCAAGAACTGCGATCTCGCGGTCGCCCACGGCACCGGTGGACTTCTCGGCGTGCGCCATGCCGCCTCAACCTGCATTCTGGAGCGTGCGTGATGGCTGAAGCAAAGAAATATCCGACCCCGCAGGGCAATCCCGAGAGCGCGGCGTTCTGGGAAGGCGCCAAGCAGGGCAAGTTCATGATCAAGCGCTGCACCGCCTGCGGCGAGCCGCATTACTTCCCGCGCTCGATCTGCCCGTTCTGCTTCTCCGACAAGACGGTATGGGAGGAGAGCTCCGGCGAGGCCACGATCTACACCTTCAGCCTGATGCGCAAATCCGCCACCGGGCCGTATGCGATCGCCTATGTCACCTTGAAGGAAGGCCCGTCGCTGCAGACCAACATCGTCGATTGCGACATGGACAAGCTCAAGATCGGCCAGAAGGTCAAGTTGGTGTGGAAGCCGACCGACGGCGCGCCATTGCCGTTCTTCACAGCGGCGTAGAATCTTCCCTTCTCCCCCTGTGGGAGAAGGCGGCGCGACTTGTCCCGCCGTAGCTCGAAGAGCGAAGGCGGAAGCGGATGAGGGGTTCTATCGGCTGGCACATCTCCTAGCTGAGCCAACCCCTCACCCAAGTGAGTTTGTTGCCGGCATCGGTGCTGCCCTCTCCCACAAGGGGAGAGGGCGTTGCGACTGGCACCGGAAGAAAAAAGAAATTCGGGAGGACGCTGAAAAAATGCCGATCGTGTACGACGAACTGATGGCCCTGAAAAACCTCGGCCAGAAATATGCCTACACCGACCGTGAAGTAATGCTCTATGCCTACGGCATCGGGATGGGCGCTGACCCCATGGACGAGAAGGAACTGGCCTTCGTCAACGAAGGCGTCCTGACGCCGCGTGCGCTGAAGGTGGTCCCGACATTCGCTTCGGTCGCGGCCTGGGGCGCCGGTCCCGGCGACATGAAGATCAACCGCATGATGGTGGTGGATGGCGAACGCGACATCACCTTCCACAAGCCGTTTGCGACATCAGCCAACATCACCGCCGATTCGACCGTGCTCGACATCTTCGACAAGGGCAAGGACAAGGGCGCGGTGATCCGCCACCAGACCGTGCTCAGGGATGAGAAGGGCGAGAAGCTTGCCACCCTGGTAGCCTCGCGTTTCGCACGCGGCGATGGCGGATTCGGCGGCCCGTCCGAAGGCCAGCCCGAGCCGCACAAGGTGCCGAGCCGCGCGCCCGACCAGACCGTCGATATCACGACGCGTCCGGACCAGGCGCTGGTCTATCGCCTGTGCGGCGACCGCAATCCGCTGCACAGCGATCCGGAGTTCGCCCAAAAGGCCGGTTTCCCGAAACCGATCCTGCACGGGATGTGCACCTACGGCATCACCTGCCGCGGCGTGCTGCAGACCTATGCCGATTATGACTCTTCCGCCTTCAAGCAGCATTCGGCGCGGTTTTCCTCGCCGGTCTATCCCGGCGAGACCGTGACGATGGAATTGTGGAAGGACGGCAACGTCGTTTCGTTCGAGGCCAAAGTGAAGTCGCGCAACGTCACCGTCATCAAGAGCGGCAGGACGGTGCTGGGTTAGGAGGTCTCGTGCCCCGGACGCGGCGCGGCACGGAGTGCTGCGCTGCTGAGCCGGGGCCCACACTACGCCAGGTCCCGGCTCTGCGAAGCGTCACCATAGTGCGTCGAAGACGCGCGTAAACGCGCTAATGGTGCCGCACCGCGTCCGGGACACGAAACCAAAAAAGGAGAACCACCATGGGATTACTCGACGGCAAGGTTGCGATCATCACGGGTGCGGGTGGCGGGCTGGGTGAGGCGTACGCCAAATTGTTCGCGAGCGAGGGGGCGGCGGTCGTGGTCAACGACCTCGGCGGCCCCCGCGACGGCTCCGGCGGCGACCAGACCATGGCGCAGAAAGTGGTCGAGGCGATCAAGGCCCAGGGTGGCCGCGCGGTCGCCAACGGTGCCGATATCTCGACCATGGCCGGTGGCCAATCGGTGTTCGACGACGCCATCAAGAATTTCGGCCGCGCCGACATTTTGGTCAACAACGCCGGCATCCTGCTCGACGAGACGTTTGCAAAAGCCAAGGAAACCAATTGGGACAAGGTGCTGCGGGTCCACCTCAAGGGAACCTTCTGTTGCACCCAGCCGGTGTTCAAATGGATGCGCGAGAATGGCGGCGGCGTCATCGTCAACACCTCCTCGACTTCGGGCCTGATCGGCAATTTCGGCCAGACCAATTACGGCGCCGCCAAGGGCGGTATCTGGGGACTGTCGAACGTGCTGGCGATCGAGGGCCGCAAATACAACATCCGGATCTGGACCCTGGCCCCGGGCGCGCTGACCCGTATGACCGCGGACCTGCCGCGCTATGTCGAGAACCCCAAGGCGGCGCTCGGGCCTGATGGCATCGCGCCGGCCGTGCTATACATGGTCAGCGAATTGTCGGGCGACCAGACCGGCAAGACGCTGGGCGTTTCCGGGCCCCGTGGCGTCCGCGAGATGCGGATGATGGAAATGGAAGGCTGGACGCCGCCGTTTACGGGGTGGAAGGCTGAGGATATCGTGACCCACGCCAAGGAAATCTTCTTCTCCGAGGAAGATATCAAGAAGTCGGCGCGGCGATTCAAATAGCTGTCATTCCGGGGCACGCGAAGCGTGAGCCCGGAATCCATGTTACCACCACAATGGATTCCGGGCCTGCGCCTGCCGGCGCATCCCGGAATGACGAAAGAGGATAGACCATGACCAAGCTCACCGCCCAGGCCGCAGGCACTTTTGCGATCGCCCCGACCCCGTTCCACGATGACGGCCGCATCGACGAGAAATCGATCGACCGGCTGACCGACTTCTACGCCGAAGTCGGCTGCGACGGCGTCACCGTGCTCGGCATTTTGGGCGAGGCGCCGAAACTCGATGCTGCTGAAGCCGAGCAGGTGGCGATCCGCTTCGTCAAGCGCGCCAAGACCATGCAGATCATCGTCGGCGTCTCGGCGCCGGGATTTGCCACCATGCGCTCGCTGGCGAAAGCATCGATGGATGCGGGCGCGGCCGGCGTGATGATCGCGCCGCCGCCGCATCTGCGCACTGACGACCAGATCACCGGCTATTTCAAGCAGGCGCAGGA
>JBOHIT010000190.1:0-5376 GCA_050726155.1 Bradyrhizobium sp. | reverse complement strand
GCATTCATCAACGACGAGATGCCGAGGCTCCCGCGATTGTCGCCCTCTTTCGCTCCGTGATTTTCGTCACATCCCCGCGGGTCGTGATCCGCCATGATCGCCGCCGAGACTTCGCAACAAACGGTACGAGACAATGACCAACGAAAATCGCGAACTGAGCGTTGAGCAACTTGACGTCGTTACAGGGGGCGGAATTGTCGACAACGTTTTGCCGGAATCCGAGGCGTCGACAACCGAGTTTCTGAAAAAATTCGCCGAGTCCTCCCAGCGCTTCAGCGCCTTCATCAACAGCCCCCCGGCTCAGGGTCCAGCGGCGCCCCAAGAGTGATACGGATACGAAAATGGGCTCACCGGCGTTGCCGATGAGCCCAGAACAACGCGCTACGGGCCGGCTGATCGAATCAGATTAGCATTTTTGCCCGTTTGAAAGCCGGCACTGCCCGCTTCCGGGCTGGCTCTTTGGGTCTGACGCCTTCTGGGCCTGCGCAAGCGATCCGCCGACGAAAACAGCGAGCGCAAACGCAATTGCAACGAATGCTGAAAAACGAACCATCCAATCCTCCAGAGTTGAAAATGCGCCTCCGGTTCGCCGGAGACCGCGACACGAAGTGTCACCATAATGTTGAGGCCGTTCAAGCCGGGCGTCATCCTTCAAATGGATGAAGGCGGCAGCATCCGCTCCCGTGCGACGCAGCAACGACCGGCCGTCACCACATCGTCTGCCGCGCGCGCTCCGGCCATTCGCGATCGTATTTCTCGCCGCCAACCGTGTTCTCGCTCATCTCGGCGAGGATCTGGCCCGGCGTCGGCAGCGCCTTCGGATCGACCCGCTTGTCGGGATTCCAGAGATCGGCGCGGACGATGGCGCGGGCGCACTGGAAATAGATCTCTTCCACCGTCATGACGATCACGGTGCGCGGCGCCTTGCCATCCATCTTGAACGACGCGAGCAGCTCAGGCTCGGCGGAAACATGCGCCCGGCCGTTGACGCGCAGCGTGCTGCCGGAGCCCGGGATCAGGAACAGCAGCGCCACCCTTGGGTCTCGCACGATATTGCGCAGGGAATCGCAGCGGTTGTTGCCGCGGCGGTCCGGCATCATCAAGGTTTTTTCATCATGGACCCGCACGAAGCCAGGCAGATCGCCACGGGGCGAACAATCCAGCCCCTCCGGCCCGCACGTCGCCAGCGCCGCGAACGGCGACTGATCCATCAACGCCCGATAGGACGGCGTGACACGGTCCGCGACCTTGACCGTCGAAGCGTCATTGGGAAACCCATAGATCGCTTCGAGTTGCTCGATCGTCGTGACGACAGACATTTGCGTCCTCCGGATTCTCTTCTTGACGCGTTTTTCTTCACGCGAACCGGTATCCACTTCGCTTGAAAACGCTATCTACTCGTCCCACTTCTCGCCCTTGATCGCCCGCACCAACTGCCGCGCGTGAAACTCGGCGCTGCCGGTATTGACGATGGTGACGTCAGGCGCGGCTTCGTCCACCGTGCGGCTGAGCCGGTGTTCGATCTTGCCGTCGCTGCTGCGGCTGCGCATCGCCAACCGTTCCGCCAGAACGTTTGGCGGTGCGGTAATCGAGATCACCGCAACGTCGGCATAAGCACGGCGCATCGCCGCAATGATGGTGCGCGAAACATTGGCCACGACGGTATGCCCGGCGCGGATTTCGTCATCGAGGGCGCGCGACAGCGCATAACGGTGGCCGTGCGCTTCCCAATGCATGGCGTATTCGTCGCGCGCCAGTGCCGCCTCGAACGTGCCCGCGCTGACCTCCTCATTGTCTTCGGAGGCCGAGGCCTGCCGCGTGATCACGCGGCGCGGGAATACGATAGTGCCGTCATCGGCGCAGGCCGCTTTCGCAAGCCCAAGCAGTGTATCCTTGCCGGCGCCGCTGGGCCCGACCACGAGAATGAGCCGGCCTGGCCCGATCGCGCCGGAATGTCCTGTTGATGTCGTGAGGGTGTCGGTCATGCCACACGCTGCCCTTCCCGCCAGACGCTGCGCACCACCGGGATGTCGCGCGCCACATGCACCCGGATCAGATCGGCGCGCTTGCCGATCGCTATTTCGCCGCGGTCGGAAAGTCCGACGGCTTCGGCCGGCGTCTTGGTGACGGTGCGAACGGCGGATGCGAGATCGATCGCGGGAACGTGCCGCGGCAATTGCAACGCCGCCATCAGCAGGCTAGAGGGAATGTAGTCGGAGGACAGAATGTCCAGCAGTCCCTCACGGGCAAGATCGACAGCGGCGATGTTGCCGGAGTGCGACCCGCCACGCACCACGTTCGGCGCTCCCATCAGGATGCCGATGCCGGCCTGGTGCAGGCCGCGCGCAGCCTCCATCGTGGTCGGAAACTCCGCCACCGCGACACGGTCGCGCACCGCGTCGATGACGTTTTCCTCGGTGGTGTCGTCATGGCTGGCGAGCGGAATCTTGTATTGATGCGCAAGCGCGACGATCTCGCGCATGTTGGCCGCCGCATAGGTTTTCTGGTACTCAAAGCGCTTCTCGAACAGTACGTCGAGTTCGGCGTCGGTCTTGCCGCCGTTCTTGCCGCGGTAATAATCGCGCAGCTTCCCTTCATCGCGGAACTGACGCTGCCCCGGCGTGTGGTCCATCAGCGACATCAGCCGCACGTCCGGCCGGTCGATCAATTCCCTGGCTTCCTCGACGACGCTCGGCATCGGGATTTCACAGCGCAGATGCAGGAAGTGATCGGCACGCAGCAGATTTTCCTCGCGCGCCGATGTGATCGCCGCTGCCAGCACACCGGCTCTGCCGTCGACCTCCTCCGCGCCGTCCTCGCGCCACACCCGCAGCGAGTCCAAAACCGTGGTGATGCCCGAGGTGGCCAGCTGCCCATCATAGGAGACGACCGCGGCGATCGGATCCCAGAACACTTTCGGCCGCGGCACGTAATGCGCCTCGAGATGGTCGGTGTGCAGTTCGATCAGCCCGGCCATGATGAGGTCGCCGGCGGCGTCCTCGGCGCCCCTGGGCGCATCGCCCTCGCCGAATTCGGCGATGCGGCCATCGGCAATGGCGACCCAGCCGCGCGCGATCACGCGATCGGCGAGGATGATGCCGGCATTGCCCAAAATGGTTTCGTGCTTGGTTGCGCTCATCTCACTTCTCTTCCCTATGCCGCCGACGCGAACGACGTCACATCGACGATCCGGTCCGCGATCAGATGCCGTATTTCGTCGTCGTGGACGATCGCCACCATCGCCACGCCCTGATGTTTCTTCTCATCGATCAATTCGACCACAACGGCGCGATTGGCGGCGTCGAGCGACGCCGTCGGCTCGTCCAGCAGCAGGATCGGCAGCTCCGAAATAAACCCGCGCGCGATATTGACGCGCTGCTGTTCGCCGCCGGAGAAGGTCGATGGCGGCAGTGCCCACAGCCGCTCGGGAATGTTGAGACGGCGCAGCAGCGCGCCTGCCCGCTCGCGCGCCTCGGGTCGCGCGATCCCGTTCACGATCAAGGGCTCGGCGACGACGTCGATGGTCGCCACCCGCGGCACCGCGCGCAGGAACTGGCTGACATAGCCGATCGTCGAGCGGCGCACGCTGAGCACTTCGCGCGGCTCGGCGGTGGCGAGATCGATCACCGTGCCCTGATGGCGGATGGCAATCTTGCCGCCGTCGCAGCGGTAATTGCCGAAGATCATCTTCAGGATCGAGGATTTGCCGGCGCCCGACGGGCCCGACAGCACCACACATTCACCGGGCGCGACGTGGAACGAGACCCCGCGCACCACCGGCAGTTCGACGCCGCCTTGCAGATGCATCGTAAAGGTCTTTTCGGCGTTGGTGATATCGATCATCGCAGTCATTGGTTGGCTCATGCCGGCAAAATCGAGGAGACGAGCAACTGGGTATAGGGTTCGCGGGGGTCGTCGAGCACCTGATCGGTCAACCCGGTCTCAATGACCCGGCCGCCCTTCATTACCATCACCCGGTGCGACAACAGCCGCGCGACCGCGAGATCGTGGGTGACCACGATGGCGGCAAGACCGAGTTCGCTGACGAGGTTGCGCATCAGATCGAGCAGCCGCGCCTGCACCGACACGTCGAGCCCGCCGGTCGGCTCATCCATGAACACCAGCCGCGGTTCGGTGACCAGATTGCGCGCGATCTGCAGCCGCTGCCGCATGCCGCCCGAGTAGGTTCGCGGCGCATCGTCGATGCGGTCGGTATCGATCTCGACGCGCTCGAGCCAGGATGAGGCCGTATCGCGGATGCGGCCGTAATGATTCCAGCCCACCGCCATCAAGCGCTCGCCGACATTGGCGCCGGCCGAGACTGCCATCCGCAGGCCCTGGGCAGGATCCTGGTGCACGAAACCCCAGTCGGTCCGAAACAGAAAGCGCCGTTCGGCTTCACCGAGTGCGGCCAGATCGCGCAACACGCCATCGCGCATCCGGTACGACACCCGGCCGGCGCTCGGCGCCAGTTGCGCTGACAGCAACTGCAAGAGCGTCGACTTGCCCGATCCGGATTCGCCAACCACGGCCAGCACTTCGCCTGGATAGAGCGCAAAGGACACGTCGCGGCAGGCAATCAGCTTGCCATAATTCTTGCCAAGGCTATCTGCGACCAGCAGCGGTTGATCGTCGAGGGCTTGCTCAGCCATGCGCCCTCTCCTTGTGCGGTGCCGCGCTTTCACTGCCCCGGTGACCGGCCAATTGGCGGCTTTCGCAGTAATCGGTATCGGAGCAGACGAACATCCGGCCACCCTTGTCGTCGGTGACGATCTCATCGAGGTAGGAATCACCGGCGCCGCACAGCGCACAGGGCGCATCGAAGCGGTACCGCGTGAACGGATGATCCTCAAAATCGAGCGAAACCACTGTGGTATGCGGCGGGATCGCGTAGATGCGCTTCTCGCGGCCGGCGCCGAACAGTTGGAGCGCCGGGCAATTGTCCATCTTCGGATTGTCGAATTTCGGCGTCGGCGACGGATCCATCACGTAGCGCGCATTCACCTTCACCGGATAGGCATAGGAAGTCGCGATATGACCAAAGCGCGCGATGTCCTCGTACAGCTTGACGTGCATCAGGCCATACTCGCCGAGCGCATGCATGCGCCTTGTCTCGGTCTCGCGCGGCTCGAGGAACCGCAGCGGCTCGGGGATCGGCACCTGATAGACCAGGATTTGCCCGCCATGCAGCGGCGCTTCGGGAATCCGGTGTCGGGTCTGGATCACGGTGGCGTCCGATGTCGCGGTCGTGGTCGCGACACCAGCGGTCTTGCCGAAGAACTTGCGGATCGAGATCGCGTTGGTGGTGTCGTCGGAGCCCTGGTCGATCACCTTCAGCACGTCCGCAGGGCCCAGGATCGCCGCGGTCACCTGCAC
>JBOHIT010000189.1:0-12945 GCA_050726155.1 Bradyrhizobium sp. | reverse complement strand
TTGCTACGGCGCCACCGAGACCACGTCGCCGTCGACGATGATGCCGGGCGAATTGACCGCGCGGCACATCGACAGCGTCGGATTGCCCTGTCCGGGTGCTCGGATCATCGCCGTGGATACGGAAGGCCACGAACTGCCGCGCGGCGAGATCGGTGAAATCTGGATCCACAGCGGCTCGGTCATCAAGGGCTACTGGAATAATCCGAAGGCGACGGCGGAGAGTTTTACCGCCGGCTTCTGGCATTCCGGCGACCTCGGCTCGATCGACGAGGCCAACTTCGTGCGCGTGTTCGATCGCCAGAAGGACATGATCAACCGCGGCGGCCTGAAGATCTATTCCGCCGAGGTCGAGTCGGTGCTGTCAGGCCATCCCGACGTGCTCGAAAGCGCGATCATCGCCAAGCCGTGCCCGGTGCTCGGCGAGCGCGTCCACGCCGTCGTAGTGATCAAGGGCGGGGCCAGTGTCGCGACGTTGCAGGCGTGGTGCGCCGAGCGGCTGTCGGACTACAAGGTACCGGAAACCATCGATCTCACCACCGATCCGTTGCCGCGCAACGCCAACGGCAAGGTGCTAAAGCGGCAGTTGCGCGAGGCTCACACCTCCAGGATCTGACGATCAGAGCTTCGGCGCGCTGCCTTTCGGCATCGCGTTGCGTTCGTTCTGTTCGGCGGTAATCGCGTCATTGTCGATCGCCGCCGCGCTGATGACGCGCTTGACGTCCAGCAACGAAAATTGCGCGATCCCGACCCGGTCGGGGGCCGTGCCGGGGATCAGCTGCACGCTCAATACGCCATCGCAATTGGCGCCCTTGGCTTCGCTGAGCATCGCGGCCAGCGCCTTCTCCTTTGCCTGCGCGCGCTTGACCACCGCCACGCAACTGCCGCGGATGGTTTCACCGTTGAGCTTGAGGGCGGCCTTGGGATCGAGCGGCTTGTCGATGGCCTCGATCGCGTTCGCTTCCTTGTACTTGGTGCCGACCGAGATGACCGAGCCCCCGCGATAGATGTAATACAGGTGCTGATCGCCGACGATGGTGGGCGCGCCGTATTTGCCCATCACATCCTTGACCATGTCGGCCTTCGCCGGCTGCTGATCTTTCGCGAAGGTGAGGTTGCGCGCCAGGAAATAAATTCGATTGCCGCTCGCGGGTGACGAGAAGCTGCTCGACAGCATTTCGCCGTTCTGGCCAGGGCCTGCGGGCAGGCTGAAATTCAGCGCCGTGATGAAACTGACGGCGGTGTTGCCGAACTTCTGTTGCTGGATGTCAGTCGTGGCGTTGGGGCGTCCCTTGAAGAAGGCTTCAAGGACGGTGCGTGCGGAATCAGCGGTGGAATCCGCCGAGATACCGAGAATGTCAGGGCGCACTTTGCCGGAAAACGCCGTCTCCGGCGTCTTCGGCTTGATGTCGTAGGCGTGGCTCGCGGCGGGCAGGGCGGCGGCCCCAATGGCGAACGTGACGACCAGGGCGCGGCAAACCATGAAGCACCTGCAAAATCAGACGAATAGCTAGCAAAAATCGGACGGATTACGCCAAGCTTTGAACGGCGAAGTCAACATTCCCGGGCACCTCGGCATGGGACAATCCGTATCGGCGGCCGCTTCAGCGTTAACGCTTTGATCCGGCTCACTTTGCCTTGCCACCGCCATATCGTTAGGGTATCGCCGCCGCCATGCGGGGATCGGGCGCGTGACGTTGCCGCGCGACCAGCGGCTCACCGGGGATGGGATAGCCTTAAGTGTCTGAATTATTTGATGAAGTCAACGAGGACGTCCGTCGCGATCAGCTCAAGAAGCTGTGGGACCAATATTCCATCTATATCATCGCGCTCGCCATCCTGATCATCGCCTCCGTCGGCGGCTGGCGCGGCTATCAATATCTCGAAGCCAAGAAGGCCGCCGAGGCGGGCGCGGCGTTCGACAAGGCTGCCGAGCTCTCCGAAGCCAACAAGCATGCCGAGGCCGAAGCGGCGTTTGCCGATCTGGCCGCCAAGGCGCCGGCCGGATATCGCGTGCTGGCGCGGCTGCGCACGGCCGCGGAGGTCGCGAGCCGCGATCAGGCGGCGGCCGCCAAGATGTTCGACGAGATTGCCGCCGATCGCAGCGTTGGCGTGGCGGAACAGGATCTGGCGCGGGTTCGCGCCGCGCAGTTGCTGCTGGAAAGCACGACCTATCCCAACATCAAGACGCGCCTTGAGGCAGCTGCCGCGCCGGGTGCTACCTTCCGCCATACCGCGCGCGAATTGCTGGCGCTGTCGGCCTGGCGTGCCAACGATTCCGCGGCGACGCGGCAATGGCTGGACCTGATTGCCAATGACGGCGAGACGCCGCCGAGCCTGCGCTCGCGCGCCGAA
Organism: Bradyrhizobium sp.; assembly: GCA_050726155.1. Classification (GTDB taxonomy): domain Bacteria; phylum Pseudomonadota; class Alphaproteobacteria; order Rhizobiales; family Xanthobacteraceae; genus Bradyrhizobium. The sequence goes on along the minus strand of JBOHIT010000189.1, from coordinate 10,593 downwards.
GCGCTGCAGGCCCTGCTTCCGCCGGTCGCCAAGAGCTGACGAGTACCTGAGCATGCATCGCCCGCAACGACTGATCGCAGCCACCATCCTCATCGCGCTCACCAGCGCGCTGGCGGGCTGCGGCAGCATGGGCGGTTTCGATCCGAGCGATCTGCTCGACTTCCTCGACACCAAGAAGAAGCTGCCCGGCGAACGCAAGCCGGTTTTCCCTGACGGTGTGCCCGGCCTCGAGCAGGGCGTGCCGAAGGAACTCTACAGGGGCGCGCGCCAGCAGCAGATCGAAGACCCGAACGCCCAGTCGGCCGCGGTTGCCCCTGCGGCTCCGCCGCCGCAGGAGCCGAAATCGAAGGGATCCGCGAAGTCCGCAAGCAAGCAGGCGCGGGTGCCGGTGAGCGTTGCACCCACGACCGAGCCCGCCGCTGCCGCCGAACCCGATGCCGCGGCTGAGGAAGAGGGTGGCACCGCCGCAGCTCCGCCGGCGCCGCCGCCGAAGCGGATTGTGCGCAAGCGCACCACGGCGCCGCCGCCCGACAAGCCTGCGGCCCAATCGGCCGCGCCCGCGCAATCGTCGCAACAATCCGCCGCACCGTTCCCGGCGCCGATGCCGAGCGGTACGTTTACGCGCTAGATTCACGTCTCATTCGATTGACACGCCCTTCAAAAAGGGCGTCTGGATTATTTATGCCCTTTACGTTCGCCATCATCGGCCGGCCCAATGTCGGAAAGTCGACGCTGTTCAACCGGCTGGTCGGGCAAAAGCTCGCGCTGGTCGACGACGAGCCCGGTGTCACCCGCGACCGCCGGGAGGGCAATGGGCGCCTCGGCGATCTCGAATTCACGGTCATCGACACCGCCGGCCTCGATGAGGGCGCCAAGGGCTCGCTTACCGCGCGGATGCAGGAGCAGACCGAAACCGCGATTGCGCTTGCCGACGCGCTGATGTTCGTGATCGACGCCCGCGCCGGCCTTACGCCGAACGACCGCGCCTTCGCCGATTTCGCCCGCCGCGCCAACAAGCCCGTGGTGTTGGTCGCCAACAAGAGCGAAGGCCGGCACGGCGAAGTCGGCGCGATGGAATCCTATGCGCTCGGGCTCGGCGATCCCGTGCAGATTTCAGCCGAGCATGGCGAGGGTCTCAGCGATCTCTACGACTCGCTGCGCGTCCTGATGCCCGATCCCACCGAAGAGGGCGAGGAATTCGACGACGACGACATCATCGAGTCCGACGAGGATTTCGCCAAGCGCCCGATCCGCGTCGCCATCGTCGGCCGTCCCAATGCCGGCAAATCGACGTTGATCAATCATCTGCTCGGCGAGGAGCGGCTGTTGACCAGCGCCGAGGCCGGCACTACGCGCGATTCGATTTCGGTCGAGTTGACCTGGCAGGGGCGCGACTTCCGGGTGTTCGATACCGCAGGCTTGCGGCGGCGGGCGCGGATCGACCAGAAGCTGGAAAAGCTCTCGGTGGCGGATGCGCTGCGCGCGGTGCGCTTTGCCGAAGTCGTCGTGATGATGATGGATGCGCAAAATCGCTTCGAGGAACAGGATCTGCGCATCGCCGACCTGATCGAGCGCGAGGGACGGTCGATCGTGCTCGCCGTCAACAAATGGGATCTGATGGAGAAAAAGGGCAGCCTGATTTCGGGGCTGCGCATCGATGTCGATCATTTGCTGCCGCAGATGAAGGGCGCGCCCGTCGTCGCGGTGTCGGGCCTGATGGGCGAGGGCATCGACCGGTTGATGACCGCGATCCAGGAAGCCTATGCGGTCTGGAACAAGCGCGTGCCGACGGCCGCCCTCAATCGCTGGTTCGAGCAGGCGGTCGATGCCAACCCGCCGCCGTCGGTGTCGGGCCGCCGGCTGAAGCTGAATTACATCACGCAAGCCAAGGCGCGTCCGCCGAGTTTCATCCTGTTCTGCTCGCGCGCCGATGCGGTCCCAACCTCCTATCTTCGCTACCTCACCAACAGCATGCGTGAGGCCTTCGACCTGCCGGGCACGCCGATCCGCATCATGCTGCGCGAAAAGGCCAATCCGTTCGCCCACAAGCGCAAGCGTCCGTCGTGAGCGAGGCGGCGTCGGAGCGCAGCGCCGAGATGCCGCCGGTGCGCACCGGGGCGGCGGCCTTCATTTTCGTCACCATCCTGCTTGATATGTTCGCGCTCGGCCTGATCCTACCGATCCTGCCCAAACTCGTCGAAAGCTTCGTCGACAACGATACCGCCCATGCTGCGCGGATTTTCGGATTGTTCGGCACCGCCTGGGCGGTGATGCAGTTCATCTTCTCGCCGATCCTCGGCGCTCTGTCGGACCGCTTCGGCCGCCGGCCGGTGGTGTTGCTCTCCAACTTCGGACTGGCGCTGGATTACGTACTGATGGCGCTGGCGCCGTCACTGCTGTGGCTGTTCATCGGCCGGGTGATCTCCGGCATCACCTCGGCCAGTATCTCCACGGCCTTTGCCTACATCGCCGACGTGACGCCGCCGGAACGGCGCGCCGCGGTGTTCGGCAAGATTGGTGCTGCGTTCGGCGCCGGATTCATTCTCGGGCCCGCGGTCGGCGGCCTGCTCGGCGACATGGATCCGCGTTTGCCGTTCTGGGTCGCGGCCGGACTGAGTTTTGCCAATGCGGTCTACGGCTGGTTGATCCTGCCGGAATCGCTGCCGCCGGAACGGCGCTCGCCGTTCCGCTGGAAAAGCGCCAACCCGCTCGGCGCGCTGCACCTGCTGCGCTCCAACCGGATCCTCGCAGGCTTGTCGTTGGCGAATTTCTTCGGCCAGGTCGCGCACGTCGTGCTGCCCTCGACCTTCGTGCTCTATGCGACCTATCGCTATGGCTGGGACACCAAAACCGTCGGCCTGACGCTGGCCCTCGTCGGTATCTGCGCCATGGTGGTACAGGGCGCCGGCGTCGGTCCGATCGTCAAGCGCCTCGGCGAACGCCGCGCGCTGTTGCTTGGGCTCGGCTGCGGCGGTGTCGGCTTCCTGATCTACGGCGCGGCGCCGACCGGACCGCTGTTCTGGGCCGGCATTCCCGTGATGGCGCTGTGGGGTATTGCAGGTGCCGCGGTCCAGTCGCTGACGACGCAACTGGTGGCACCCGATCAGCAGGGCCAATTGCAGGGCGCCACCAACAGCGTCAACAGCATCGCCCAGATGCTGGGACCGTTTCTGTTCACGCTGATCTTTGCTTATTTCATCAGCGATGCAGCGCCGCTGAAACTGCCCGGAGCGCCGTTCCTGCTGGCCGCGGCGCTGTTGGCGCTTGCGCTGGTGGTGGCTTGGCGGACGTTGGCTGGCAAACAAGCAGCCACTTGAAGCCAGCCGTCCTTGCCTGAGCGGATGTAGAAATCCGCTGACATCACGGCACCCTGAATTGTTTGGGCCCGGCCGGCCAGCTACATCTGTTGCAGACGCTTCAAAGCCCGTCCAACAGAGCGAGGCCCACCATGCAGATCGACACTGTCGCTGACCTCATCGCGGAAACGTTGATCCAGGCAGGCGTGAAGCGCGTATTCGGCGTGGTCGGAGACAGCCTCAACGGCCTGACCGAAGCGTTGCGCAAACGCGAGGTGATTGACTGGGTCCACGTCCGGCATGAGGAAGTCGCCGCTTTTGCAGCTTCGGCTGAGGCACAACTCACCGGCGGCCTTGCGGTATGCGCGGGATCATGCGGGCCGGGCAATCTCCACCTCATCAATGGCCTGTTCGACGCGCACCGCAGCCGGACACCGGTACTGGCCATCGCCGCCCAGATTCCATCCGCGGAAATCGGTGGCGGCTATTTTCAGGAAACGCATCCGCAGGAATTGTTCCGCGAATGCAGTCATTATTGCGAACTCGTTTCCGATCCGGCGCAACTGCCCTACGTGCTGGAAAACGCGATACGTGCGGCGGTCGGCCGACGCGGCGTCGCGGTGCTGGTGATCCCCGGCGACGTCGCGCTGCGCCCGGCGCCGAGCCGTGGCATCTCGCCGAATGCCGGGCTGTTGCCGAAAGCGCCTGTGGTCCGGCCGGGCGAAGCGGAGTTGACGGCTCTGGCCGGGCTTCTGAACGGTGCCAAGCGGGTGACGCTGTTCTGCGGCCGCGGCTGCGCCGGTGCCCATGACAGCCTGATGCGGCTGGCCGACAAGCTCAAGAGCCCGATGGTGCATGCGCTCGGCGGCAAGGAACACGTCGAGTTCGATAACCCCTACGATGTCGGCATGACCGGCTTCATCGGCTTCTCGTCCGGTTACGCCGCCATGCACGCTTGCGACGTGCTGCTGATGCTCGGAACCGACTTCCCCTACAAGCAGTTTCTGCCGACCGGAGCGAAAATCGCGCAGGTCGACATCCGCCCCGAAAATCTCGGCCGGCGCTGCAAGCTCGATCTCGGTCTTGTCGGCGATGTCGGCGCCACGATCGAGGCGCTGTTGCCGAAATTGACGGCCAGGGATAACAGCCGCCATCTCGACGACAGCGTGGCCCACTACAGGAAAGCCCGCGCCGGTTTGGACGAACTGGCGCGAGGGACGCCGGGGCACAAGCCGATCCACCCGCAATATCTGGCGCGCCTGCTCAGCGAGGCGGCCTCCGAAGACGCGATCTTCACCGCCGATGTCGGCACGCCGACGATCTGGGCGGCGCGTTATCTCGTGATGAACGGATGCCGTCGCCTCCTGGGATCCTGGGTACACGGCTCGATGGCCAATGCGATGGCGCATGCGATTGGCGCGCAGGCGTCGCAGCCAGGGCGGCAGGTGGTGTCGATGTCCGGCGACGGCGGATTTGCGATGCTGATGGGCGACCTGATCACGCTGCGACAGATGAAGCTGCCGGTGAAGATCGTGATCTTCAACAACGGCGTGCTGGGCTTCGTCGCGCTGGAAATGAAGGCGTCCGGATTCATCGAGACCGGCGTCGATCTGGAAAACCCTGACTTCGCGGCTATGGCGCGCGCCATGGGCATTCACGCGCGCCGGGTCGAGGATCCCGGCGATCTGCCACAGGCGATCCGCGAGGTGCTGGCGCATGACGGGCCGGCGGTGCTCGACGTCGTGACGGCGCGGCAGGAATTATCGATGCCGCCGACGATCACCGCGGAGCAGATCAAGGGCTTCAGTCTGTGGGTATTGCGGGCGGTGATGAGCGGCCGGGGCGACGAAGTTCTCGACCTCGCAAAGACCAACCTGTTGCCGCGTTGATGGCGCGACCGGCCGGACCCCTGGTTGGTCCGGCCGGCGTCGTTGTTACTTCTTCACCAGCGGACAGTCGCTGGCTTCGAGCGGCTTGGCGGCGTCTTCCGGGGCGATCGTGGCGATCTGCTTGTAATAGTCCCACGGATATTTCGACTCTGCCGGCTTCTTCACTTCGAACAGATAGGCCGGAATCAGACGGCGGCCGTCGGCGCGGAGCGGGCCGTTGCCGAACAAGGGATCGTCGGTCGGCAATTCCTTCATCTTGGCAACGACCTTGGCGCCGTCATGCGGATTGCCGCCGAGCGCTTCCATCGCCTTGAGATAATGCAGCACCATCGCGTAGTTGCCGGCCTGGGTCATCGAGGGCATCGAATTCTTGTTTGCCAATGCGGCAAACCGCTTCGACCAGGCGCGGGTCTTGTCGTTCATGTCCCAGTAAAAGGATTCCGTGAAGGTCAGGCCTTGCGCGGTCTTCAGGCCCAGCGAATGCACGTCGTTAATGAACAGCAGCAATGCTGCCAGCTTCTGGCCGCCGGCGACGATACCGAATTCGGCGGCCTGCTTGATCGCGTTGGTGGTGTCGCCACCGGCGTTCGCAAGGCCGACGACCTTGGCCTTGGACGCCTGCGCCTGCAGTAGGAACGACGAGAAATCCGAGGTGTTGATCGGATGCTTGACGCCGCCCAGCACCTTGCCGCCATTGGCGGTCACGACTGCGGAAGTATCGCGCTCAAGCGCATGGCCGAAGGCATAGTCGGCAGTCAGGAAGAACCAGGTGTCGCCGCCGGCCTTGGTCAGCGCCTTGCCGGTGCCGTTCGCCAGCATGTAGGTGTCGTAGGTATAGGAGATCGTGTTCGGCGTGCAGGCCTTGCCGGTGAGGTCGGCGGACGCGGCGCCCGAATTCAGCAGCACCGAGTTCTTTTCCTTGACGAGATTGTTCACGGCGAGCGCAACGCCGGAGTTCGGCGTGTCGGCGATCGCATCGACCTTGTCATTGTCGATCCACTGGCGCGCGAGGTTGACGCCGACGTCGGGCTTGTTCTGGTGGTCGCCGCTGACGACGTCGATCTTCCAGCCCTTCTTGAGCAGGCCGGAATCTTCCACCGCCATCTTGATCGCGACCACCGAATTGGGGCCGCCGATGTCGGCGTAAAGGCTCGACATGTCGTTCAACACGCCGATCTTGACGGTCTTGTCCTGGGCGAAAGCGGGTGCGGCGAAGCAGACGCCGGCAACAGTAACCAACGCGGCGAGGCGCCGCGCACTGAGTGTAGTCATGTATCTCCTCCATCTATGGTCGCCGGGCGGCCTTCTTTGGGAGGTCCAACCCCGGCATGTACCTGCGATGGTGGTAGTGTTTCCCGATGCGCCCGGCAATCCGCCTATCGTAGCGCGTCCGACGTCAGCTTGAATTTCTGGACGCGCTTTCCGGTGTCGACTTCGGCGGTATAAACGTTGCCCTTGGAATCGATCGCCATGGCGTGGATCCAGTGGAACTGCCCGGCATTGCGGCCGTTGCGCCCGAAACTCCCGACCACAGTACCGTCGTCGCGCTTCAGTATCCGGATTTCGTTGTTTTCGCCGTCAGCGCTCAACAAAAAGGTCTGTTTCGGATCCGGCCAGACCGCGATGTCCCATACCGCGCCATTGCCGAGCGTGTTCTTTTCGAAAAACCACTCCTTCATGAAGGTTCCATCCTTCTTGAACACCTGGATGCGGTTGTTGATGCGATCGCAGACATAGACCATCCCGTCGGTGGTGAGTTTTACGCAATGCACGGGATTGGCGAATTGCTGTGCAGCTGGCGCCTTGGGGTCATAGGGCGGCTGCTTGTCGTCGTTCGGCGGCTTGCCGTAGGCGCCCCAGTGCCGCTTGTAGGCGCCCGTGGTGGCGTCGAACACGATGACGCGGCGGTTGCCGTAGCCGTCGGCGACGTAGATCTCGTTGGCCTCCTTGTCGATCGCGGTCTCGGCGGGTTTGCCGAGTTGCGTGGTGTCGCTGGAGCCCTTGCTCGGCGCGATCTTGCCGATCTGCATCACGAACTTGCCGTCGAGGGTGAATTTGAGGATGGCGTTGTCATTGTCGGCATTGCCGCCGACCCAGACGAAACCTTTCTCGTCGACCTCGATGCCGTGTTCACGGCCAACCCATTCATAGCCTTCGCCGGCACCGCCCCAGGAGCGCAGCAGATTGCCCTCGGCGTCGAACTCCAGCACCGGCGGCGCCGAGACGCAACATTTCGAACGGGGCGGCGTCAGCGCGGCGCCCTTTTCGTCGTCGGTCAGCGAGCGCGGGCGATGAATGACCCAGATGTGATCCTTGGAATCGACGGTGATGCCGCCGACCTGGCCGAGGATCCAGTTGTTCGGCAGCGGTTTTGGCCAGGATGCTTCCACCGCGAAGGTCGGAACGTCGCCCGCGCACGCGGCGTGCGGGATTGCCGTGAGGCCGATCAGCATGGCGGCCGCGATGCCTGCGAAAATGGTTTTGCTGAGATGGTGGACGGCAGGTATCGAGCGCGCGCGATGCTGCATCGGCATGATGGCTTCCTCCCCTGATCTTATTGACGGGTTGTTCCCGCTTGGGCGGGCAGTCAATCGCGGGGAGGAACAGGTGTCAATCGCGCGAAGGCTCAGCCCGGCGCGCGAAAGCTCATCAGCGTGCGGGTCTTGTAATCGTAGAACTTGCCGGTCTCGGTCCAGTCGGGCGCGCACATCGGCACGATGAATTCCGCGGCCTGCTCCGGCGTATCCAGCGTCGCAGGGTCTTCGCCGGGGAATACCGTGGCGCGCATCCGCGTACGGATCGGGCCCGGGCTGAACAGATTGACGCGCAGCGACGTGCTCGCGGTCTCATGGGCCCAGGTCCGTGCCAGGGTTTCGAGGGCGGCCTTTGAGGCCCCATAGGGGCCCTGATAGGCGCTGGCCTTGCTGGCGGCGCCGGCGGTGACAAACACCGCGCGGCCGGCGTCGGACTGCCTGAGCAGCGGCTCCATGCAGCGGATCAGCTGGAAATTCGCGGTGACGTTGACCGCCATCACGTCGTTCCACGGCTTCAGTTCGATATGACCGAGCGGCGAGGAGGGGCCGGCGACACCGGCATTGCCGACGAGGATGTCGAGCTTGCCATGGCGCTCATGCAGCGCCGCGCCGAGCCGGGCGATGCCGTCGGAGTCGGTGAGGTTCAGCGGCACCAGCGTGGCGCTGCCGCCGTCCTTGCGGATCTCGTCGTCGAGCTCCTCCAAGCCGCCCTGCGTGCGCGCCACCGCCACGACATGCGCGCCGGCTTTGGCAAGCGCCCGCGCGGTGGCATAGCCGATGCCGCGCGAGGCGCCGGTAACGAGGGCGATACGGGAAGCGAGGGGTTGGGGCATGAGTGTGGCTCTATCAACGTCGTCCCGGCGAAGGCCGGGACCCATACGCCGCGGCGGTTATGGGGTGAAAAGCGGTCGTAGCCAATAGCGTTCGCCAAACGAGGGCCGGTGGCTATGGGTCCCGGCGTTCGCCGGGACGACACCGTTGGTGTTCTACTAACTTGCTTCCGCTAGCAACGACAATTGCCGCGGCTGCGGTTCGACCTGGGTCTGGTCGGTGAGGTGGGTCGGATAGACGCCGGTAAAACAATGATCCGAGAACTTCGGATTGGCGGGATCGCGGCCCGGCTCGCCCATCGCGCGGTACATGCCGTCGATCGACAGGAACGCCAGTGAATCGGCCCCGATGATCTCGCGCATCTCCTCGAGGGAATGCGTGGCGGCAAGAAGGCCGCCGCGATCCGGCAGGTCGATGCCGTAATAATCAGGGTAGAGGATCGGCGGGGAGGCGAGGCGGAAATGCACTTCGCGGGCGCCGGCATCGCGCATCATGCGCACGATCTTCTTCGAGGTGGTGCCGCGCACGAGGCTGTCGTCGATCAGGATGATGCGCTTGCCTTCGATCGCGGCGCGGTTGGCCGAATGCTTCATGCGCACGCCGAGTTCGCGCACGCTCTGGGTCGGCTGAATGAAGGTGCGGCCGACATAGTGGTTTCTGATAATGCCGAGTTCGAACGGCACGCCGGAATGCTGGGCGTAACCGATCGCAGCGGGCACGCCGGAATCCGGCACCGGCACCACGACGTCGACCTCGACATGGCTTTCGCGCGCCAGTTGCGCGCCGAAGGCCTTGCGGACTTCATAGACCGAACGGCCGCCGACGATGGAATCCGGCCGCGAGAAATAGATGTATTCGAAGATGCAGGGCCGTGGCGGCTTCGGCGGGAACGGTTTGTGGCTGTGTGCGCCTTGCTCGTCGAATACGACGATTTCGCCGGGTTCGACGTCGCGGACATATTTGGCGCCGATCATGTCGAGCGCGCAGGTTTCCGAGGTCAGGATCGGGTGGCCGTCGAGATCGCCGAGCACCAGCGGGCGGATGCCGAGCGGATCGCGTGCGCCGATCAGCTTTTTGTTGGTCAGCGACACCAGCGAATAGGCACCCTCGATGGTGCGCAACGCCTCGATGAAACGGTCGATGAAGCGGCTGCGCTTCGACTGCGCGACCAGATGCAGGATCACTTCGGTGTCGGTGGTGGACTGCATCATGGCGCCGTGGAGAACGAGTTCGCGGCGCAGCGTCAGCCCGTTGGTGAGGTTGCCATTGTGGCCGACCGCGAAACCGCCGGCATTGAGCTCGGCGAACAGCGGCTGCACGTTGCGCAGGATGGTGGCGCCGGTGGTGGAGTAGCGGACATGGCCGACGGCGGCGTTGCCGGGCAGGCGCTCGATCACTTCACGGCGGGAGAAGGTGTCGCCGACGAGGCCGAGGCGGCGTTCACTGTGGAAGCGGCTGCCGTCGAAGGAGACGATGCCGGCGGCTTCCTGGCCGCGGTGCTGCAGGGCGTGCAGTCCGAGTGCGGTGATGGCGGCGGCCTCGGGGTGGCCGAAGATGCCGAACACGCCGCATTCCTCGCGGAGCGTGTCGCCTTCGAGATCGTCCTGCAAATCGATCGGACCGGAGTTTCGGTCAAGTTGCGCGGCGGGATCGGAAGGGTTTTGCATCGCGTCCATCGCCTCTCTTTTGGCCCAAAAGTTACTTGCTCGCGGGTTTCTCGATCAGCTTTTTAAGGCTGTCGCGGGCAGGTTTGCTGTAGCCATCGCCGGCCGGGGCTGCCGGTTCGGCGTCAGTTGAATCGTCGTCAGGTTTATTCTTCTTGAATCTCTTTAAGATGGTGTTCTCGGGGTCATCAGGCAAGAGCGACATTAACCATTGTCCGGTTCCATCGAGCACGGTCCGGGACTTGGCCCCGGTGATCCAGTCCGGCCGCTGCTTGTCCGGGACCAGCCAGCTGAAGAACAGGAAGGCGACGACCACGATCAGGAGGCCACGGGCGAGGCCGAACAGGAAGCCGAGGGTGCGATCCAGCGCGCCGATCCG
>JBOHIT010000188.1:0-6320 GCA_050726155.1 Bradyrhizobium sp. | reverse complement strand
CACCAGCGAAGCCTCCGACACCGTCACCACGCAACTGGTGAAGGGCTTGCGCGCGACGCTGTTCCAGGAGATCGGCGAACCGAAGGTGGGCGATGCTGCGCCCTGGACCGTGCATTGGTGCCTGGCGCAGCCGGTGTTTCCGATGTCCCAGCTCAGCCAGGATGGCCACCCCACGCGAGGCGGTTTCCTGCCGCCGGTGCCGCTGCCGCGCCGGATGTGGGCCGGCGGCGAGCTACAATGTTTTGATGCGCTGCGCGTCGGCGACGAAGCCAAGCGCAGTTCGCGCATTTCAGACGTAACCATGAAGACCGGTTCGACCGGCGTGCTGTGCTTCGTCGCCGTCGAGCACGAGATCACCACGCCGCGCGGCATCGCGATCCGCGAGCGTCACGATATCGTCTATCGCGACATATCAAACGCCGCACCGGCCGTGCCTGCAAAGGCGCCGCCCCCGGCGCCGGCGGCAAAGCACCGCGAAAGCCATATGGCCGATCCGGTGCTCCTGTTCCGCTACTCCGCGCTGACGTTTAACGGCCACCGCATCCATTACGACCGCGATTACGTCACCAAGGTCGAGGGCTATCCGGGCCTCGTGTTCCATGGCCCGCTGCAGGCGTCGTTCATCGTGGAGCTGGCGGCAAAGCTGCACGGCTGCACCCCGCCGAAGAAGCTGAGCTATCGCGGCGTGCAGCCGCTGTTTGAAGGCAGCGAGTTCTCGGTCAACGCCAACGACACCGGCGCCGGCATGGAACTGTGGACCGCCAATTCGGCCGGCCAGCCGACGATGAAGGGTACGGCCACGTGGTAGACCGTCATTGCGAGCGAAGCGAAGCAATCCATCCTTCCGCAAAGGAAGTATGGATTGCTTCGTCGCTTCGCTCCCTTGCGCAAACGCTTCGCGTTTGTCGCAGGCAATGACGGTGTTTGCAGTAGGTCTGGGAGTTCCACTATGTCGTCCCGTAAGCCAGCCAAAACTACAACCTCCACCACCGTCAAAGACGCCACCTTCAACCTGCTGCGGGCGTTCGGCATCAAGAAAGTGTTCGGCAATCCCGGCTCGACCGAACTGCCGTTCCTGAGCGACTGGCCCGACGACATCGATTACGTGCTGGGGCTGCAGGAAGCCTCGGTGGTCGGCATGGCCGACGGCTATGCGCAGGCCACCCGCAACGCCGGCTTCGTCAACCTTCATTCCGCCGCCGGCGTCGGCAATGCGCTGGGCAATATCTTCAACGCCTACCGCAACCAGACGCCGATGGTGATATCGGCCGGCCAGCAGGCGCGCTCGATCATGCCGCTAATGCCGTTTCTGTTTGCCGAACGGGCGACGGAATTTCCGCAGCCTTATGTGAAGTACAGCATCGAGCCGGCGCGCGCCGAAGACGTGCCGGCGGCGATCGCGCGCGCCTATTACGTCGCGATGCAGCCGCCCTGCGGACCGACCTTCGTGTCGGTGCCGATCGACGACTGGGTCCGACCCACACAGCCGGTCGAGGCCAGAAAGGTCAGCCGTGAACTCGGGCCCGATCCGGCCGCGATGAAGACGCTGGTTGCCGCGCTCAACGACAGCAAGCGCCCTGCCCTCGTGGTCGGTCCCGGCGTCGATCGCGCTGGGGCTGTCGACCTGATGGTGCGCGTGGCGGAGAAAGCAAAGGCATCGGTGTGGGTCAGCCCGTTCTCGGCGCGCTGTTCGTTTCCGGAACGGCATCCGCAATTCGCCGGCTTCCTGCACGCTTCGCCCGGACAGGTTTCCGATGCGCTGCGCGACCATGACCTCGTCGTCGTGATCGGCGCGCCGGTTTTCACTTTCCATGTCGAGGGCCACGCCGCGATCTTCGATGGCGCGACCACGATCTTCCAGATCACCGACGACCCGACCGCAGCGGCGGTGACGCCGTCAGGCACCAGCATCGTCGCGACGATGAAGCCGGCGCTGGCGATGCTTTTGGAATTGTTGCCCGAGACCAAACGCGTGATCCCTGCAGGCCGCGCGCTGCTGCCGGCGCCCACCGCCGCCGATCCGATTCCTGCCGAATTCCTGCTAAACTCCCTGTTTCACGCCATGCCGAGTGATGCCGCCCTCGTCGAGGAGGCGCCATCGCACCGTCCGGCGATGCAGAAGTTCATGCCGATGCGCGGGCAGGACAGTTTCTACACCATGGCGAGCGGCGGCCTCGGCTACGGCCTGCCTGCCGCGGTCGGAATATCGCTGGGGCGCCCGGGTATCCGCACCGTCTGCCTGATCGGTGACGGCTCGGCGATGTATTCGATCCAGGCGTTGTGGACCGCCGCACAACGCAAGCTGCCGCTCACCGTGGTCGTGATCAACAATTCCGGTTACGGCGCGATGCGCTCGTTCAGCCAGGTGATGCAGGTCCGCAACGTGCCGGGCCTCGAACTCCCCGACATCGACTTCGTCAAGATCGCCGAAGGCATGGGCTGCGACGCCGTCCGCGTCAGCAAGGCATCGGAACTCATCGGCGCGCTGAAGCGCGGGCTGGCGCATGCAGGCACCAGCCTGATCGAGGTGATGGTGGATTCGGCAGTGCCGCTGCTTTACGCGAAGAAGGATTGAGCGGGTGCACCCGTCTCGTCATGGCCGGGCTTGTCCCGGCCATCCACGACTTTCTTCTCGTGCGGCTCCAAGACGTGGATGCCCGGGACAAGCCCGGGCATGACGGTTGGAAATTATTTCCCGTACGCTTCCCGCATCTTGGCCTGGATCTTCGCCATGCCTGAGATCCACCGATCGTAATTGTCGGTCTTTTTGCGCATGTAGCCGAGCACCTGCGGGTGCGGCAGAATCGCAAAGGTCTCCTGCTCCAGTCCGACCAGCACATCCTGCGCCACCTGCTCGGGCGACAGGTCGCCGTCGCCGGATTGCGGGCCTTTTGGAATCGAGCGGAGCATGGCGGTATCGACGCCCTGCGGGCACAGGATCGACACCTTGATGCCGTCGGCCTTGTGCGAGATCGCGAGATTTTCCGCAAAGCCGACCGCGGCATGTTTGGTGGTCGAATAGGCCGGGCTGCCGACCTGCGACAGCAAACCCGCCGCGGAGATCGTGTTGAGGAAATAGCCGCCGCCGCGCGCCTTCATGCGCGGGATCAGATGCCGCGCGGCATAGACATGCGCCATGACGTGAACGGCCCAGCTTCGCTGCCACGGCTCGTCCGAGGTTCCGCCCGCATTGGCGGACAGCGGATCGAAGCCGCCGCCGATGCCGGCATTGGAACAGAACAACGCGATCGGGCCGAATTGCTTCTCGGTCTCCTCGATGACGTGAAGGATATCCTTTTCCTTGCCGACATCGCATTTGAAAGCCGCCCCATTGATCGGGGTCGCGACGGTTCGCGCGCCGTCCGGATCGATATCGACGACCACGACCTTGGCCGCATCCGCGCGGTGGAAGGCTTCGCACAGCGCCCGGCCGATACCGCTGGCGCCGCCGGTGACAACCACGACTTTTCCGGTCACCTGCATGGCCGTTCTCCCCTCATACTTGTTTTCAATCCGAACCGGACCACAAGCCTAAGCCGCGCCCGGAATGTTGTCACGGGGCGATAAAACATCGTCCTCGGGAGGTCAACGCGACGCCCGGCCTCGCAGTTGAAGCTTGATTTTGGCCCGCCAATCGCCACTTTTGCGGGTGAACGCGCCCCTCTCACCGAGCCTTCCACGACCGCATGGCCCCCAGTTTTCAGGATATCGTCGAGGAAGCGCGGCTGTCGGCGCGGGCGCTGCTGGATTACGGCGAAAGCTTCTTCCATCCGACGGTACGGCTTGGCGTCACCGGGCTGTCGCGCGCCGGCAAGACCGTGTTTATCACGGCGCTGATCCACGGTCTGACCCGCGGCGGCCGCTTTCCGGTGTTCGAATCGTTCGCGACCGGACGTATCGCCCGCGCCCGGCTCGAGCCGCAGCCGGACGATGCGGTGCCGCGCTTCGATTACGAGAACCACGTTCGTACCCTGATCGAGGAACGGCGCTGGCCGGCCTCGACGGTGGACATCAGCGAGTTGCGGCTGGTGATGGACTATCAGCGCCAGAACGGCGCGGACCGCACGCTGACGCTGGATATCGTCGATTATCCCGGCGAGTGGCTGCTCGACCTGCCGCTGCTCAACAAGAGTTTTGAGCAATGGTCGGCCGAGAGCCTCGCACTCTCACGTGAGGGCCCGCGCCAAAAGCTCGCCGCACCATGGCATCAGCATTTGGCGACGCTGAGCGCCGAAGCGCGCGAGGACGAACCGGCGGCGCGGATGGCGGCAAAGCTGTTCACGGATTATCTGGGCGCCTGCCGCGACGAGCGCTTTGCCATGAGCCTGTTACCGCCCGGTCGTTTCCTGATGCCCGGCAATCTCGCCGGCTCGCCGGCGCTGACCTTTGCGCCGCTCGACGTCGCCGTGGACGGCGTAGCACCCGATGGTTCGCTGTGGGCGATGATGCGGCGGCGTTACGAGGCCTACAAGGATGTCGTGGTGCGGCCGTTCTTCCGCGATCATTTCGCGCGGCTCGATCGCCAGATCGTGCTGGTCGATGCGCTCGCCGCCTTCAACGCCGGGCCGGAGGCGTTGCACGATCTCGAAGCCGCGCTCGCTGGCATCCTCGATTGCTTCCGGATCGGCCGCAGCACGATCCTGAGCAATCTGTTCCGACCGCGGATCGATCGCATCCTGTTTGCGGCGACCAAGGCCGATCACCTGCACCATTCGAGCCATGACCGGCTCGAAGCCATCTTGCGCCGCGCGGTCGCCAAGGCCGCCGATCGCGCCGAATACGCCGGTGCGGCCATCGATGTGGTGGCATTGGCCGCGGTGCGCGCCACCCGCGAGGCGATGGTGGCGCGGGGCCGGGAGAAACTGCCCTCGCTGCTCGGCACGCCGGCGTCGGGCGAAGTCGCCAATGGCGATACGTTCGACGGCGCAACCGAAGTCGCGACCTTTCCGGGCGACCTGCCCAGCGATCCCGAGGAACTGTTCAAGGGCACGTTCCGCGGCCTGTCCAGCGCGCCTTCCGAGAACGCGGATTATCGCTTCCTGCGCTTCCGCCCGCCGCTGCTGCAGCGCGAAGGCGACGAGGAACCCGCGCTGCCTCACATCCGCCTTGACCGCGCCCTCCAGTTCCTGATCGGAGACAAACTGCAATGAGCGAGAAAACGCCTCATCGCCGGCCGGCGACGTTCAAGCTCGACGATCCCGGCGTCATCGTGATGGACCCGGACGATGCCAGCCGTCCCGCCCGCGGCACGGTGCAGATCACGCCGGAGCCGGATCCTGCGCAACTGCCGGTGCCGATCGATATGCCGCTGGTTCCGGCCCGGCGCGGCTTCCGCTGGGGCACGCTGTTCTGGGCCGCCACCAGCGGGCTGCTGCTGCTCGGGCTCGGGCTCGGCATCGTCAATTTGATCTCGGACCTGTTCGCGCGCAACGAATTCCTCGGCTACATCGCGATGGCATTCGCGGCCGCTGCAGCGCTGGCGCTGGCCGTCGTCATCGGGCGCGAAGTTTTGGGATTATCGCGGCTCGCCGCTATCGAGAAGCTGCACCTGCGCGCCGCCGAGGTGCTGCGCAGCGACGATCGCGCCGCCAGCCGGGCCATCGTCAACGATCTTGTGAAACTCGCGCATCAGAACCCGAAACTGGCGCGCGCCCGCGCCACGCTGGCCGGGCATACCGACGACATCATCGACGGCGCCGACATGATCAAGCTGGCGGAACGCGAATTGATGGCGCCGCTTGACGAGGAAGCGCGGCGGCTGGTCTCGGCGGCCGCGCAACGCGTCTCGGTCGTGACAGCGGTGAGCCCGCGCGCGCTGATCGACGTGCTTTTCGTGTTCGTCGCCGCAATGCGGCTGATCCGCCAGCTGGCGCGGCTCTATGGCGGGCGGCCCGGAGCGCTCGGCATGCTACGCCTGCTGCGCCACGTGATCGGCCATCTTGCCATCACCGGCGGCATGGCCGTTGGCGACAGCCTGGTGCAGCAGATGCTCGGCCACGGCATCGCGGCCAAACTTTCGCAGCGGCTCGGCGAAGGCGTGCTCAATGGGCTGCTCACCGCGCGATTGGGCCTCGCTGCGATCGATGTGACGCGCCCGCTGCCGTTCACCGCGCTGCCGCGCCCTGCACTCGCCGATCTCGCGAAGGATTTGCTGCGCAAGAAGGACGGCGAGGAGTGATTTAGACGGAGCCAATCGCAGTGCCCTCTCCCCTTGTGGGAGAGGGCAGCTCCCGCGCCAGCAACGAGTCCCTTGGGTGAGGGGTTCGCTCCACAGGCACATCTCTCTCGGCGGAGAGAGACCCCTCATCCGGCGCTTCGCG
>JBOHIT010000187.1:0-1984 GCA_050726155.1 Bradyrhizobium sp. | reverse complement strand
AGCTTCCCAAGCTGCATACGAGGGTTCGATTCCCTTCGCCCGCTCCAATACTTAGCCGAATTTGGCGGTAAAGTTTTGTCGTCGGTTTTGCTGAATATGTTCACTCTCTGGCCTCCAATTTTCTGATTCTTGCCTTGATGGCGGCGGCGCGGCCTACGTAGCGGCGGATGATTTTCTCGACCGACTCTTCCTCCCATGCGAGTGTTTCTGCGATCTCGCGCATGGTGAACCCTGCGATGTAGAACTTCGTCGCAGCCGTTCCCCGCAAGTCGTTGAAATGAAGATCGCGCTCCGATATGCCCGCGTCGATCTTCGCTTTGTTGAACGAACTGCCGAAGCCGTCGGCGGTCCATGGTCGTCGTTTGCTGCTGGTGAGGATCGTGGTCGCCCGTTTCGGGATGCGCGCCAGAACTTCGCGAAGTGAATCGTATAAGACGATGATCGCCTCGCGACGATACTTACTCTTGCCGGTGGTAAGTACGATTGCGTCGTCGCCAACATGTGACCACGACAGCCGCAGCAGGTCGCCCAACCTCAAGCCGGTGTGGCCCGCAAGATCGACGGCGTTGGCGATCTCGGCCGAGCAGGTTTTCTTAATTTGTGCGACGTCGGAGTCAGTCCAGATGATCTCGGAGCGGTCGTTGTTGTAGAGGTGCTTGATGCCTTCGCAGGGATTGCCGGCAACCCTGCCGAGCTCGACGGCATGGGCGACGACACGCGACAAAACTTGGAGCGCATAGTCTGCTGTGCGGGGAGTGTCGGCCCACTGGTTACGCCAGCGGCGGATCACAGGTCGGATTTTCTCCGGCCGGTCGAATTGTGCGATCCGCAAATCGCCGAAGTATTCCGCGATGCGATCGAGCCACTTGCCCCATTGATCCCGCGTGGACTCGGCAAGCTTTTTGTAATCTCCGCTTGCCTTATAATCAATGACTACAAAGCGGAAGCGGTTCTTGTCAGGCGCGCGCCGTTGCTCGATGGCCTCATTATAGGAGCCGATAAATTCCGGCGAACCCGGCTCGCCGTGCAAACGCGGGCCGCCGCGCCACGCGTAATAGTACGTGCGGCCCTTAGCTTTGACCTTGGCAATGCCTTTCAAATCAATCCTGACCATGACCCGCCTTGAAAGCTGCCAATTCCAGGTCCAGTTCGTCGGCTGTTGTTTGTGAACTGTAGTTGGTTGTCACGAGGACGATCTTTCCAGCCTTATCGATTTCGACCCGCTGAATCTCAATGCCAGCCGCTTTTGCTCCACGCAATGCGCGTGTGACGTCTCGCTGCTTAAATGTGCAGGGACGGCGGGCCACGTTATGAGACCCGCGCAAGCTGTAAATGTTGTAGGTAGAATGTCGGCATTGGATTCCAGAGGTATCGCGCCTCTGGAAATTGCCGCGCGTGCAATCCCGATGCGCGACATCTATGTGTACGAGTCGAGAAGACCTGCAGCAAGCGTCTACGAAAAATTTTTTCGTCGAGATTATTTGAGTGTTTTCAAATGGATGAGATTTTTATAGCGCCGCGACCGAGCAGGCCGCCTGCACGGAATTTGCGGAATTTACTTCTCTGCCTGCACGGCTCGCGCCTGCACGGGCGCTAAAGCAAGGTGATCGTTGATGGCCGACCGTGACATGACCAAAGATTTCGAGACGTTTGGAAACTGGTTCGTTCCAGATAATCCAAACAGACGGGTGGCCGGCACGCTAGTTTGGCGATCCGAACGCAGCGAACTGGCGCTGACAGATTCCTTCGCTCCTTTGCAAAGCGGCCCGATTCGAGTCGAATCAGTGGAGTACCCGGTTGTCCATGGTGTGAGCCGGGAGCAAGAAGCCATCTCGCTCTTGCAGTGTGTCAGAACTGGTTACTCGATAACGATGGCAAGTGGGGGGTGGGGGCAGCCTGAAAAATACTGGAGCCACCTAGCTGTCGTGGGCGCGCATGTCGAGCCAGATCAGCTTTATCCGGAGATTAGATGCCGCATACCGGG